>CALFEZ010000040.1 GCA_937957895.1 uncultured Erysipelotrichaceae bacterium | reverse complement strand
CAAAGGGGAACTGCCATTTCATACAGTCACGACCTCATCACTCAATCCACCTCAAAAAGGAGAAAAAACAAAATCAAATGAAGGACTGTTTGCCTCTCCGGATGCGATCCTGTCTTTTGGATACATGGCCCAAGCTGCCAAAGATCCTGATATCATCATAGAACCTGCTTACAAGGCATCTGTTGTGTATGGCATGCCATGTGCCATCTACCATATGCTACCGGCTGCTTATTATTTAGCAGTACGTTTTTCAAATGACTTTGAATCCGGAGTGCTCCATGCCATCAACGGTGGAGGTCAAAACCAAATCCGAGCCATGCTTACAGGTGCTTTGATCGGTGCCCATGTAGGGTATACTAACATCCCCAAAAGATTCATTGACGGACTTAAAGACAAAGAGTATCTGCTGGATCTTGCTGATCGTCTTACTGCACATCTTAGATGATGTTGTCCCTAAAAGGGGACCGATAAGCTCATTTGTGTTTTGATTGGTATGATATGAACTGCTTCATAAACCAAATGCCTATCTGTTTAAATCAATGTTGCATCAAGGATGTTATGATGAAATCAGAAGTACGGATTATATATGATAATGATGTTTCATCGTCAGAGGGTTTCATCATGAGTTACATAAAAAAACACAAAAGAAAGCTGGGTATTTTGTTTTAATTGTTTTGTATATCGTCTATTCTTTTTTCAAGTTCATCCACGATTTATCCAAAAACGTTGCACAACGATACTGACCAAATGTGAAATGGGGGTGTATAGGATGATTCTTGTGGATGCAAGCCAGATATGAAGTTATAATGGTCATCAAAGAGAGTCATATGAACAAACATTTCCATCCATATGTATATCATGGTCGTAACATTCAGAAAAAGTTCTTCGAAGGTTGGTATTTCAAGCATGTGAGTTTGAAGCACGATTTTAGTTTTGCTTTGATCCCCGGAATCTCCAAAGATGCATATGATCCCCATGCCTTTGTCCAACTGATCATCACTCCTATGATGATCATCAGGTATTTTCGTTTTGACATCGATGCGTTTGAGACTGTGGATGATCCGTTTGTCGTAAAGATTGCAAACAACACCTTTTCATTGAATTATGTCATGGTCCATCTAGAAGAAGATGATTTTGTTTTTAAAGCAGATTTAACTTATCACGACCAAACACCGATCCGACGATCGATCCTTTACCCCAATATCATGGGGCCTTTTTCGTACCTCCCGAAAATGGAATGCAATCATGGTGTTTTGAGCATGGATCATCGTGTGGAGGGTACCGTCTACTTTTCCAATCAATGTTATGCTTTCCAAGATGAAAAAGGATACATGGAAAAAGATTGGGGTATCTCATTTCCAAGTCGATATGTGTGGATCCAATGCAATCACTTCGATCAGGTAGGTCTATCCATGATGGGAAGTATTGCCACGATACCATATCTGAAAACATCATTTGAAGGTCATATTTTCAATATTGTCCACCAAGGAATCGAGTATCGCTTTGCTACTTACAACTTATCATCATTCACCATCGAAAAAATGGATGAACATTCCAGAAAGATCGTATTATCCAAAGGAAGTTATCGCTGTGAGATCATCGCTACCATCCAAAAAACCGGTTCGCTCCGATCTCCACGATCAGGTGCCATGAACGAAACGATCAAAGAAGGATTAGAAGGCACTGTCCATTTGAAACTGTGGAAAAAAGATGAGTGTCTAATCGATTCCATAGGGCATCATGCCGGAGTGGAGTTCACTCATTATTGATCAGAATAAACAAAAGGAGAAGCTTTGTTTTTTTGATCATTCCCATTGAAATCATGCTATAATCCTTTCAATGAAAACACAAAACAAAGGATCTCTTTACATTTTATTGGCAGCACTGTTTTGGAGTTTTGGTGGAGTGCTGACCAAATCGATTCCATGGTCGGGTTTGTCGATAGCCGCCATGAGAGGACTGATCGCAGCAATGACGATCGCTGTTTTCAAGCGGTCGTTTTCTTTCAAACTCAATGTATCAACGATCATTGCTGCTTTGGCGTTGACGATGACGACAGTCCTTTTTATCATGGCTACCAAGCTGACTACAGCAGCCAATGCGATCGTTTTGCAATACACATCTCCCTTTTTTATCATCTTGCTCAATTTGCTGGTGTATCATCAAAAACCCAAACATCGTGATTTATTGGCATTGTTTGGGATCGGTGTGGGGATCACGTTGTTTTTCATCAATCAGCTGGGCACAGGCAATTTACTGGGTGATGCGATCGGACTTATGTCAGGGTTGATGTTTGCCGGTGTGTTTTTTGCCAATAAGATGTCAGGGGCATCACCTTTGGATGCAACATACATGGGCAACTTGTTTAGTGTCTTTCTATTGCCGTTTGTGATCATGGATCCTGAAATGTTCGCTCATGGATCACTTCCATGGATGCTGATCGTGATCATGGGAGTATTTCAACTGGGGTTTGGTTATATCTTCTTTTCTTTGGGGATCCGCTTGACCTCAGCTACCCGCAGCAACATCATCGCGACATTGGAACCGATCCTCAATCCGATATGGGTATTGCTGATCGTGGGGGAAATACCGACGACTCTTTCGATCATCGGAGGTATCATCGTTCTTGGTACGGTCGTTTTATACAATCATGTGGAAACAAAAGCCAACTTCCAAATGGTGGAGCATAATGCTGTATTATGATCAGGATGTTTAACATTGAAACAATGAAGGTGCTCGATAAGTGGCATCTTTTTGTTTTTTGCTTTATGATGAAGTTGCAGAGGCCTTCAGTATACATGGAGGTGAGATCATGGATCAAAAACTCATGGATTTTTTCAATTCTTTGGATCGTGCCATGTTTTTGGACGAGGAATACAAAGAATACGCACATCATGACAGAGCTTTACCGATCGGACATGCACAGACCATCTCACAACCAAGTCTGGTGCTAAACATGACAGATCAACTGCAACTTGACAAAGAACACAAGGTTCTTGAGATCGGAACTGGTTCAGGATATCAGACAGTCTTTTTGGCAGAGTTTGCTAAAACGGTGTACACTATCGAAAGGATCAAAGAACTATCATGTAAAGCCCAAAACCGGTTGTCTGCATTGGGATATGAAAACATCCACTTTCGTATCGGTGATGGCAGTGAAGGGTGGTCTGAACATGCTCCTTATGATCGAATCATCGTCACAGCAGCAGCCATCCGTATCCCGGATGAACTGCTTGAACAACTCAACATCAACGGACGAATGGTCATACCTGTCGGTGATCGTGGATTGCAGGATCTGCTTTTGATCATCAAAGACAATAAAGGGAACATTCGAGAAAGAACTATCGAAAAAGTCGCTTTTGTTGAGTTTTGTGGAAAGTATGGATGGAAACGTTGGTAGAAACAAAAGATCAGATTATAATGCAGCATGAAAAGGAGGGATGTCATGTTTGTTATTTACGATTCGAAGCATCAACTGATTCCGATCAAAGTATGGTTACAAGATATCGATCAGTTAGAAGCGACTTGCCTTCAGCAAGCCATTAATCTTGCCAATCTTCCTTTTGCCAAAAAGTGGATCGTGTTGTTACCGGACACGCATACCGGATTTGGTATGCCGATCGGTGGTGTGTTGGCAACCGACAACACGATCATCCCCAATGCTGTGGGGGTCGACATCGGATGTGGCATGACTTTTGTCCAAACCAATATTCCCGGATATGTGTTGACCGATCGTCAGGATCCTTCCAATGCATTGGCACAAAGAATCGTTGATCGTATCTTGGCCAAGATACCTACCGGATTTGAACATCATAAAACGATCCAAACGTGTAAATCAGTAGATGCTTTTGTGGAACAATTAAAGACAACGACAGATACAGATTCCATGCATTTGATCGATGAACTAGATAAAGCACGATATCAGGTTGGAACATTGGGTGGTGGGAATCATTTTATCGAACTGCAAACAAACGAAAACGGGCATGTCGCGATCATGATCCATTCAGGATCGCGCAACATCGGCTATAAGATATGCAATCATTTCAATAAACGGTTCAAACAAGTCAATATAGAGATGAAATCATCGATCCCTCCATCATGGGATCTGGCACATTTACCGGCAGACAGTGCTCTGGGAAGTGAGTACATACGCTGGATGCAGTTTTCGATGGCATTTGCCAAAGAAAACCGAGCTCACATGATGGATGTCGTTACCGATATCGTATATGATCAAACAGTTAGGTATGGAGGTTTTATGGATATCACGATGACAGAACCGATCGACTGTCACCATAACTATGCGGATCTTGAAGAACATGACGATCAGATGTTGTGGGTCCATCGAAAGGGGGCCATCCATGTCAAAAAAGATGCAATCGGGATTATTCCGGGAGCCATGGGAAGCTATTCTTACATCGTCAAAGGCAAAGGCAATCCCGAGAGTTTTTTCTCCTGTTCCCACGGTGCAGGAAGGGTCATGAGCCGAAAGAGTGCAAAGAAGCAGTTTGACGTAAACAAGACGATTTTGGACCTGAAAGATCGTGGTGTATTTATAGGCAAGGTCAAAAAGGGGGATATCGGTGAAGAGTCTCGTTTTGCTTATAAAGATATCGATGTTGTGATCAATGACC
>CALFEZ010000039.1 GCA_937957895.1 uncultured Erysipelotrichaceae bacterium | reverse complement strand
AGGTTCCTATCGGATTCGAACCGATGATCACAGAGTTGCAGTCTATTGCCTTACCACTTGGCTAAGGAACCGTGTTGGCTGTGCCTTTTTATTATACCGAAGCCGACCCTAAAATGCAATAAAAAACAAGGTCAATATCCGTGCTCGAAAGCCCATGAAAAAACGGAGCGAATGCTCCGTTTGATTGCTTATTGCGCTTTGACTCGGATCCACAGATCGGAGATGATCGCTTTGGTTGCTGGATTGTGTCTGAAGGTCTCATCCAGCTCGTAATCCAGACGTGGGACATACGAATCCAGGTAGTCCGCAAACCCGTCTTCATCCTCTGTCACTTCATCAAACACAGCCTGAAGTGGTGTCGTATATGCTACCTCGTATGTGTTTGCCAATGCTACGTCATATTCCAACATGAAATCGATCCATTTGTGTGCCAACTCAACATTTCTGGCATTGGCAGGAATGACCATGGCATCCAACCAGATGTTGGTTCCTTGATTTGGAACATAGTAAGCCATGTCCTCATTTTCCATCTCGACATATACCGCATCACCGGAATACATCTCGGCGATGTCTTTGGTTCCGTTGATCATCTGATCGATCACTTCATCCGTAACATAGACAGGATTCATGGTAGTGTTGACTTGAACCAACCACTGGTATGCTGCCTGCAGCTCGTCTTCATCGGCAGTGTTGGCAGAATATCCCAATGCTTTAAGGGCGACCATGAACATGTCACGTTCAGAATCATAGATAAAAATCCTTCCGGCATATTTTGTGTTTTGAAGGACGTTCCATCCTTGAGAGATCAGATCAAGCTGATCGACTTTGGTGGTGTTGTACACCAATCCGACATTGCCCCAGAAATACGGTACGGAATAACTATCCGTTGGATCATGAGGCAATCCTTTGAGATGTTCCATGATGCCACTGTAATTTGTCAGCAGACTTTTATCCAGCTGCTGCAATAGTCCTTCAGCGATCATGCGTTCGATCATGTAATCCGAAGGAATGACGACATCATACACCTCTCCGCTTTGTAGTTGCGTGTACATCATTTCATTCGATTCGTAGTTTTCATAAATGACACGGACATTGTAGCGATCTTCAAACTCCGAGATCACGGATTCATCGATGTACACTCCCCAGTTGTACACTCGCAGGGTCTCGGGATCACCTGATGGAGAACAAGCTCCCAAGATCAAAACCAGACCCAATAAAACAAACAAAAACTTCTTCATTCCAGTGTAACCCTCTCTTTCTTCTTTGCTTGTGGTATGACATTAACAATGATCAATACGATCGTGATGATGACGACTAAGATCGTCGATAGTGCGTTGATCGTTGGATTGATGCGTTTGGACATCGTATAGACCAAAATGGAGATGTTTTTCACCCCTCCTCCGGTCACGAAGTAGGAAATCACGAAATCATCGAATGACATCGTAAAAGCAATCAGTGCTCCTGCAAGGATGCCCGGAGTGATCTGAGGTACGATGACCTTCGTCAATGCCTGCCAAGGGGTAGCACCTAGATCCATGGCGGCCTCGGCAAGATTGGGATCAAGCGATCGCAGTTTTGGCAAGATCGTCAAGATCACATACGGGATGCTGAAACTGATATGAGCAAGTAGCATCGTCATAAACCCTCTTTGGATCGCAAAGGCCGAAAACAACAACATAAGTCCAATCGCCGTCACGATCTCAGGATTTAGGATCGGGAAATTGTTGAAGGTCAAAACGAGCTCTTTGATGACCTTTTTACTTTTGGAAAGACCGATCGCCGTAATCGTACCGACAAAGGTCGAGATGATCGTTGAGATAATGGCGATGGTCACTGTCGTCATTACGGCATTGACGACTTCTCGGCTTTCAAACAGCTGACGATACCATTGAAGTGAGAATCCTGACCAACTCGTGAGTGATCGAGAATCATTGAAGGAGAAGATCATCAAAATCAAAATCGGAAGATAGAAGAAGATCAATGTCAGTCCGATAATCAAGATCGGAAGCCAGCGGTATTGTTTGATGCCTACCATGTGCTGCCACCACTTTGAAGTTGCCTTTCTTCTTCAACATTCTTGTCAAACTTTTTGGTGATGACCATCGATACCATGATGATGATCGCCATGATCAAGGATATGGCACTTCCAAAATGCCATTCTCCCACCGTGATGAACTGAGTCTCGATCAAGTTTCCGATCAATACAAAGTTACCACCTCCCAATAATTTAGGAATAACAAAGGTCGAAACTGCCGGTAAAAATACCAAGGTGATCCCTGCCACGACTCCGGGGATCGAAAGTGGGAACACCACTCTCAGAAAAGTCTGTAATCGATTGGCCCCAAGGTCAAAGCTGGCATGGATGAGCGCTCTGTCCATTTTGGCTAACACTGTATAGATCGATAAGATCATAAACGGCAGAAAGTTATACACCATTCCCAATGTGACCGCAAAATCGGTGTACATCATATTGAGCGGTCCTATGTTGAACCATCCCAAGAATGTATTGATCAGTCCATAATCCGCCAATATGCCGATCCAGGCATACGTCCTGACAAGCATGTTGATCCACATTGGCATCGTCACCAGCAAGATCAAGAGAGTCTGCCATTTTTCATTGGCATTGGCGATAAAATATGCGATTGGATATCCGATCAATATCGAGATGATCGTCGTGACCAACGCAATTTGCAGTGATCGGATCAACACTCGAATAAAGATTGGATCAAAGAAACGGACGAAGTTGTTGAGGGTGAAACGAAATGCCAACACTTCATTGCCCTCAGCCGTTATGGCATAAAACAAAATCAACAGCATCGGTATGATGATGAATATCCCGATCCATACCATATACGGTCTGATGAAATGAGAATAGATCTTCATGTCAGTATGCCCCAAGTTTGGACATCACATGAATGTCTTCAGGATAAAAAGACAAACCGACATGCTGACCGATGTTGACATTGTCGGTCGTATGAATAATGAACTGACGATGATCTGTCTCCACCACGATCTCATAGTGGACACCTTTGAACAAACTCGATACAACGATACCGTCCAACTTACCCTCACCTGCTTTGACAATGTCAAGGTCTTCAGGGCGAATCACGATATCGACTTGTTCATCATCATGAAATCCATAATCGATACATTCAAACTGGATGCCGTCAAAAGTGACGAGATAATCATCATTCATGACACCTTCAATGATGTTGCTTTCACCGATGAAATCAGCAACAAACCGGTTTTCTGGTTCGTTGTAAATATCAGATGGATTTCCGATTTGCTGGATCTCACCTTCATTGATGACCACGATCGTATCAGACATCGTCAAAGCTTCTTCCTGATCATGCGTGACATAGATAAAGGTGATACCGACTTCCTTTTGGATCTTTTTGAGTTCAACCTGCATTTCTTTGCGAAGTTTCAGGTCCAATGCTCCCAATGGTTCATCCAGCAACAACACCATCGGTTCATTGATCAATGCACGTGCGATGGCTACACGTTGTTGTTGACCACCTGACAGCAATGTTACTGCACGTTTTTCATATCCTACCAGTCCAACCAAAGTCAACATTCGTTTTACCTTTTGGTCGATGACTTCTTTGGATTGTTTTTTGATCCGAAGCCCAAAAGCGATGTTGTCGTAGACGTTCATATGAGGAAACAATGCATAGCGTTGAAAAATGGTGTTGATCTCACGCTTGTATGGTGGGATCGAACTTATCTCGATGCCATCAAAATATACATTACCTTCGGTCTGTTCGATAAACCCTCCCAAGATGCGAAGCAAAGTCGTTTTACCGCAACCAGAAGGTCCTAAAAGCGTCACAAATTCATTTTCGTGGATATCAAGATTGATCCCCTTAAGGACCAACTGGCCATCGAATTCTTTGACGATATTTTTAAATGAAATGAGTTTGCGCATACAACCTCCTAAAAGATGGGTGGGGTGCAGACCCACAGGATTTTGGCTATGTTTTGACTTGGGTTTTCAAGATAATGCTCATTGCTGCCTTTGATGTAGAATGTTTGTCCTTTTTTGATCATATAGCGTTTCTCGCCATCGACCAGGACAACTCTACCCGAGAGTACATATCCAAATTCCTCACCTTCGTGTGGCCCAATGGTGAATGAACGAGCTTGAGGGCGAAGATGGATTTCGATTGGCTCCATCTCGTTTTTTTGCGCGTTGGGCACGATCCACTGGATAGTGACATCCTCTTTTTCATCCACGAAGAAGTCGTCTTGTGAGAACACGATCTTCTCGTCTTCTTCTTCGATAAAGAACTCTGCCATACTTATCCCAAGCGCTTCGGTGATATCACTCAATGTCGCGATCGAAGGTGAAGTAAGATCTCTTTCAAGCTGAGAAATAAACCCTTTGGTAAGCTCACATCGGCTTGCCAGTTCTTCCAGGGTCAGACCGTTTTTGATACGCAGTCGCTTGATTCTTTGTCCGATGTTCATACGCCCTCCGTGTTTAGTAAATATAAACTAATAAATTACTGATAATAAACGCAAGTATTATTATACACGACCTTGCTGATTTTGCAATAAGATTAAACATGAAGTTTACCAAACATAAACAATAAAAAAACACATGCATCAAATCGCCTGTGTTTGTTTTTTATGATCAGCTAGATGCCGGCCTTTGAGATGAATTGCTTCAGCATCGGCTTTGCCTGAAAACCCATAACTTGGCCGATCACATCCCCGTCTTTAAAGAGCATCAGCGTAGGAATCGACATGATGCCATATTTTTGTGCTAAACCACCTTCAGCATCTACATCGACTTTGACGATCTCAAGTTTTTCAGCGTATTCATCTTGTAGTTGTTCCAGTATCGGTGCGATCATCTTGCATGGTCCACACCAATCGGCATAAAAGTCGACCAATACGACTCCACTGGCGGTTACCTTGGCAAATTCTGTTGAGTTGACAACTTTCATAACAACCTCCTTCAACTATGATAGTATAACATACAAAAAATAAACCGCATCTATTATACAACCAAACTTTTTTCCATTATCTTTCTAACAGTTTTGGCAACACCATCTTCATTGTTGGTTTCAGGGATGGTCATGCTTGCTGCTTCTTTGGTTTGGTCCATCGCATTGCTCATTGCCACACCAAATCTGACCGCTTTGATCATCGAGATATCGTTTTCAGCATCCCCAAACGCCATAAAATGATCCAGTGGTATATCCAATCGTTGGCTGACCCAACGCAAACCCACTGCCTTATCTATGCCTTTTGGCATCATGTCGATCCAATAGGGAGCTACTTTGGTTATGGTGAAATGATCATCGAAATATTTCCTGAGTTTACTTTGTTTCTTTGAAAGCCATGATTGATACTGATTGACACCGATCTTGGATATTTGTGTGTCCAACTGTTTGATCGAGGTGACTTGGTCGACATGGATCGTAGGTTTGATACGATATCCACTCATGATGTGGTAAGTCTGATTTCGCTTTTGCATCTTTTTGTGACGGAGGCTCACATAAAATCCATATATCTTCAAAGGAAATAATACCCAAGGCGTATAAATCAAAAAACCATTGCGGTGTTCCAGGATCATTTGCAATTGATGACGCTTTGAAAAGTGGTACACTTCTTTGACCAACGCAGGATCGATGTGTTCCCCTTCATAAAACGTATCGGTTGCCAACTCCAACACTTGCTGTCCATTGAATCCGACGATATATCCACCATGTTGATCCATCTTCAGATCGTGTGCATATCCCATGACCATATCGATGCTTCTTCCGGTTGCCAACACCAACGTATACCCTTGTTTTTGTGCCTGAATGAGCGTGTCTATCGTTTGCTGAGAAAGTGTCTTCTCATCATTCAACAGTGTTCCATCCATGTCAGTCACAAGTACTCTGATTTCATCGATCATCCTAGTTCGCTAGCTGCCTCTTTGTCGATGATGACTACCACATCCGGGTGTGTCTGCAACACAGATGCAGGACAGGATTCGGTGACAGGACCTTCGATCATCGTTTTGATCGCATGTGCTTTTTGGGTTGAAGTAGCCATCAGTACGATCTTTTTTGCACGCATGATCGATGCGATCCCCATGGTGATGGCATGGGTCGGTACTTCTTCGATGTCATCAAAAAAACGTGTATTGTCTTCGCGGGTTTGTTGTTCGAGTTTGATGATATGGGTGATCGAATCAAAAGGAGTCCAGGGTTCATTGAATCCGATATGACCGTTGGATCCAACTCCCAGTATCTGGACATCGATGGGATGAAGCATCAACAGTGATTCATACCTCAAACATTCATTTTCGAGATCCGGTGCCATCCCATCAGGAATATATGTCTTGCCAAGATCGATGTCGACATGATCAAACAAATGTTTGCGCATAAATGCATAATAGCTTTGCGGGTGATCCTGTCTCAATCCGACATACTCGTCCAAGTTGCATGTTGAAACCTCTTTGAATGAGATTTCCCTTTGTTTGTATGCTTCGACCAGAAATGCATAAAGATCAACGGGAGTCGATCCCGTTGCCAAACCAAGATTGGCATCCGGTGTTTTTATGATCGTATCATGAATGATTTTGAATGCTTCATGACCGACTTGCTTTTTGTCTTTGACGATAATGATTTGCATGATTCTCCTTAGTCTGCTTCTGATTTTAGTGTGGATGCTTGAGGTACTCGCAAGCAAATGCCATTTTTTACTACTTTGAACTTAACATGATCCTGCTTGTTTGTTTCACCATCACAACTTACCGAACTAAGAGTTTTGGTTTTTAAAGTAAACTCATCACTGCGATAAAACTTCACTTCAGGTTCATTGATGTGAGTGCCTTTGGCATACATGGGAAGCAACTTGAGGATACGTCCAAAAGAAGTGTCGGATACGACACACACATCCAAAAGTCCATCTTGGATAGAAGCCATGGGAGTCGGTTGGAATCCTCCACCATACCAACGGCCATTCATGATGGCTACCAACAGTGCTTTTTGTTTGATGATCTGATCATTGATGCTTAACTCGATATCGATCGCTCTTGGTCGAACGATGACTGCCAATGCACTGATGATGTATACCAAAGATCGTGGGATCGGGAGTTTTTTCCCGATGTCCTGCGCTACTTGATTGGCATCAGCATCGAGTCCCAAAGCGATCATGTTCATAAATCGGCGATCATTTGCCAAAGCATAATCGGATCGAACGATCTTGCCTTCAACTGTTTCTTTGATGATGGATTTTAGATCTTTTTTGGTATATCCCAACATACGGTAATAATCATTTCCCGTACCTGCAGGGATGATGGCCAAAGGAACCTGATCCTGTAATCCGTTGAGTACTTCATAGGCAGTTCCATCACCACCAACGGCATAGACTGTCACATCATCACTGACTTTGAAACGTTTTGTCAATTCGGTGGCATGTCCTTGATATTCCGTAAACAGGATCTCGAAAGGTTGACCGTTTTCAGCAAACAGTTCCTTTATGGCTTCGACCTGCTGGTATGCTCTGCCCTTGCCGCTTGTGGGATTGATGATAAAAACATGCTTCATGGTTTACCTCTTTAAGATTGATAAACAATCTCTCCTAACACATATGTTGCAAACACTTCATAATCATCTTCCAATACCACGATATCCGCATCATACCCTACTTGGAGTTTTCCTTTGTGGTCTTCGATATGTATCAGTGTGGCAGGATTGATCGTCGCCGCATTGATCGCATACTCCATGGGTACTTGTGCATGTTCTACAAGGTTTTTGATGCCGATATTGGTTTTTAGCGTACTTCCTGAAAGTGTTTCTCTTTCCACAAGATACGCACTTCCATTGGCTCTTACTTCAACTTTTTGACCTCCGAGCATGTATATGCCAGGTCCACTGCCTTTGACGTTGAGGGCATCCGTGATCAGGATGTTGTGGTATTTGCCTTTGGACATCATGAGTGTGTTGATCGCTGGCCATACCACGTGATTCCCATCACCGATGATCTCACCATACACACCCTGAAGACGATGGGCTGCTCCTGCTAATCCATAGTTTCGATGATGCAGACCTGTCATGCCATTGAAGACATGGGTCATCGAGCGAGCTCCGTTGGCGATGGCCATCAGTGCTTCTTCATAGGTTGCTGCTGAGTGTCCGATGGATACGGTGATATTTCTGCTTGCACAGTATCGTGTAAGTGCAAAATCTTTATCTTTTTCCGGTGCCATCGTGATGATCTTGATCAGATTTTCAGAAGCTTCTTCGTATTTTTTAAACAGTTCGACATCTGGTTTTGTGATAAACTCAGGTGGTTGAGCTCCTTTGTATGTATCGTCCAGAAAAGGACCTTCGAAGTGGATTCCGACAATTTGAGTCCCCTTGACTTTTTGCTTGGCTACCTTGGCAACATTTTTCAATGCTTTTAAAAGTACATCTTCGCTTTGGGTAACGGTCGTGGGACAAAACGATGTGACTCCCTCAGAAACCAGACCGGTCATGACCTTCTTTAAACCTACTTCGTTGGCATCATTGGTATCGATCCCATATGCACCGTGGATGTGGACATCGATAAATCCAGGGGTGATGCGTTTGTCTTGATAATCAACATCTACCTTATGGGTATCGTATGGGTAAATTGCAGTTATTTTTTCATTATTGAGTTCAAGCTGTGCGGGAGTAAAATGACCCAACAGCCAAACGCGTGTGCTTTGAATGATCATATGATTTCCTTTCTAGTAAAACAATCGGTCACCCGATTGTCTTTTTGATGATCTCTCCCATGACCGATTGAGTTAATCCGGCAGCATTTGCTTCATCAGTATCGATATGCATCGCTGCTTTGAAATTTTTGTTTACGCGAATGACTACATCGTCAAAAATCAATGAGCGATCGTCGGATGTCACTTTGACCAATACGACTTCATTATCACTTACATCATATTCTTTGGCTTCATCATCGCTAAAGTGGATATGGCGTTTGGCAGCAATCACACCTTTTTCAAGATCGACTTCCCCCTTGGGCCCGATGATCTTGCAGCCATTGGTTCCCTCAATGGCTCCCGACATTCTGACAAGTGCTTTGATACCAAGTTGTCTTGCTTCAGTCAATGATACTTCCAACTGCGTTTCAGGTCGCGTCGGACCGAGAATAATGACATTTTTCAACGTTCCTTTTGGACCTTCGACATTCACCCTTTCTGCACAGGCATATTGGTTTGGCTGGGAAAGTTCTTTCACCGGTGTCAAAGTTGCTCCAGGACCAAACAATACTTCCAAATGTTCCTTGGTCACATGGATGTGACGGGCAGAAATCTCTACCAAAACTTCTTTTTTACTCATGGCTTGCTCCTATTTTTTGTACACCACCATTATACGTTGCACGACTGTTTTTTTCAAACATTCCATGACCGAATCAAAAACAATCGCTTATAAACATAAATTCCTCCATAAAAAGTGAAACTTGCTTATTTTTCATGTGATATACTTGATTCGGGTGAACTTATGAACATACAGCATTTCTTATACCGGCATTTCAGCAACAAACCTGTCATTGTGATCATTCATGGATATAGCCGTTTTCGTTGGCATCCTTTGGATAACCTTATCAACTATTTTAATCAAAATGGTTATGTGGTAATCGTCCCTGCGCTGTTTGATCCAACGGATGATCATGACAACGATGCCAAGTTGTGGCTTGAACGAGCAAAACTAGCTGTCGAAGAAGCTTATACCATCAAGGATGAAGTTGTTGTGATCGGATTTTCGATGGGTGGAGTGATCGCCAGTTATCTATCAACGATGTTTCCTTTGTCATTGTTGGTTCTTTTGGCACCTGCTTTTGAATATATCACGCTTAAAAGAGTCAGAGAACATTTATCCAAACGTGTTCTGAAAAAATCGATACCTGAAGAACAGGAGCCTCTGTATCCTCCTCTTCCGGACCATTTTGTGGATACATTCAAAGAAGTAGTAGCCATCTGCAAAAACACTGTTAAGTTTATTCTTTGTCCTTTGGTTTTGTTTCATGGTACGGAGGATGAAAGCATCCCTCTTCGATCTAGTCAGATCGCATATGAGATGGCCATGACGGACAATAGGAAGTTTTACAAACTGAAAGATGTCGGACACAGCATCATGGAAGACCAGATGTATTATAAAGATGTGATCTCGATCATTGAACAGAACATAAAAAAAATCCCATAAGGGATTTATTTTTATTCTGGGGCGACCGACGGGACTTGAACCCGCGAGTGCCGGAGCCACAACCCGGTGCGTTAACCCCTTCGCCACGATCGCCATTGGCTTGCCTTGTTATTTTACTTTATTTCATTCTGTTTGTAAAGAAAGAAAAGAGACTCAACTGAGTTGTCGTGTAGAGTTACAATTGATGTGAGACTTTCCAACTAAAAATAGAAAAGCGAATG
>CALFEZ010000038.1 GCA_937957895.1 uncultured Erysipelotrichaceae bacterium | reverse complement strand
ACGATGACATGTCGTGTGGTTTGCGCTTTGGGAGAAACGATGGCAATCTTGCTTTTGATCAAGGCATTGAGAAGTGTTGATTTTCCGGCGTTGGGTAGCCCAACTAATGCAACATATCCACTCTGATATGTCATAGTAGATCTTCCTCTGTAAATCTCATCGGCAACAACTCATGGATGGTCGTGGTCATGGTCTCTTTTCCGTTGCTCAAATAGATCGGCGTATGATCATCGATTAGTTCTGACAGAACCTGCCGACAGATACCACAAGGAGCTCCGATCCTTGGTCCATCGGTTACGATGGCAATGGCCTGGATGTCTTGTTTACGGTATCCGTGAGAGTAGGCGGCAAAAATCGCGCTTCTCTCACCGCAATTGGTTGCACCGTAGGATGCGTTTTCGATGTTGGCTCCAATAAAAAACTTATCGTCTTTGGTGATCACGCATGCTCCGACATGATAGTTTGAATAAGGCGCATATGCATTTTTCATCGCTTCAAACGCCAGATTTAAGATACGTTGTTTCATAAACACTCCTTTATGTGATGTATTTTAGCATGATCATAATCCCGATCACACCAACAAACAGAGATGATATAAGAACAGAAGCAGCCCCGAAATCTTTGATTTTTTTGATGGTTTCATGGAAATCAGCATGAACATGATCGCACAGTAGTTCGATAGAACTGTTGACATACTCTAAACTGATGACCAATGCGATCCCAAGCAAGACGATCAGCCAGTCGCTCAGGCTGATGTTCAAGCTGTAAAAAACGATCATTACGATCGATGCGATGATATAGTGCAACCGCAGTGATCGATCGTATGCCAAACCTGAAATGACCCCGGCTATCGCATGTCTAAACTTAAGTATCTGATGAGTTGTGGCGTCTTTTAGGAACATGGGAAAGTATCTCCTTTTGGATGGCAATCATTGTTTTTTCTTCTTCTGATGTTTGATGATCGTATCCAAGTGTATGCAGCAGTCCGTGTGCAAAAAGAAAACATATTTCTCTGGTCAATGTGTGATGATACTCCTTAGCCTGACTAACAACTGCATCGACGTTGATGATAATGTCTCCAAGATAGTCAGGTTGGTCATCATCAACAAAAGTAAGTACATCCGTCGAACGATCGATTCCTCTGTAATTTCGATTGTATTCATGCATCATCGGCTCACCGACAAGCACACATCCAATCTCACTTTTATCGCTTAAGCTGAAATGGGAACAAGTTTTACGAAACACTTCTTTTATTTTTGGACGATAATGATCCCACTTTTTTTGACCTGTCATATTATTGAAATATATCTTCATAAAGGCTCCTCAAATGTAATTATACCATAGTTTGTTTGATAGTTTTTGACATTCAGATACGTGATTCCTTGATTTTTTTGATCGTTTA
>CALFEZ010000037.1 GCA_937957895.1 uncultured Erysipelotrichaceae bacterium | reverse complement strand
GAGTCAAGTATCCGGATGGGTCGATTTGTTACATCATTGGACTAAGAAAAGACATACGTTTGAAAATAGGCAAACAACCTGGGAACACGGTGACATGTACGGTCATAGAAAGGGAATAACAAAACATGTGGAAATGCCCATCATGTGGTAAACGATTTGAAAGCACTCATCAGGAACATACTTGTGACATGTCCCTAGTTTCCATTGATCATTATATCGCTGCTCAACCGAGTCAAGTTCAAATGTATCTCACGATGATCCGAAAGACAATCAAAGAACAATTGCCTGAAACAAAGGAGATCATATCCTGGGATATGCCGACGTTTTGGGATCGACACAACATTATCCATTTTGCTGCATTTAAAAACCACATCGGGATCTATCCCGGGCCTGAAGCAATAGAGCACTTTCACGATCAACTGCGTGAATATAAAACCAGCAAAGGAGCATGGCATTTGCCATACAAAGAACCTTTACCTATAAAACTGATCTCAGAAATGGCAGCATGGTGTCAAAAAAAGAGACTACAAGATCGATAAAGGATTGTCTAAGACAAAAGGATAAAGATATGACAGACATAATAAAAGAGAAGGATAAGTTATCATCAGAACAACAAGATGCTTTGCTTGAAGTTCTTAAAGATCGTTTCAACAAAAATAGTATAAGACACCAAGGATTAAAGTGGGAAGATGTGTTAGGTAAGCTTGAAAACAGCCCGAAAAAACTTTGGTCGATCTATCAAATGGAAATCACCGGTGGCGAACCGGATGTCGTCGTGATAGATCAACATAGAGATACATATGTATTTGTTGATTGTGCCTCTGAAAGTCCAACGGGTCGAAGAAATACCTGTTATGATCAACAAGCACGCACATCCAGAAAGAAATTTGCCCCGGAAAGCAGTGCACTTGAGATGGCCAAAGCCATGGGGATCGAGCTGTTGAGTGAAGAGCAATATCGGCATCTTCAAACACTCGGATCATTTGACACCAAGACTTCGAGCTGGATACTTACTCCAGAAGATATCAGAAAACGTGGAGGTGCCCTTTTTTGTGATCGCAGATACGAAACGGTTTTCGTTTATCACAATGGAGCAGATTCTTATTATGCAAGCAGAGGATTTCGTGGCTTGATTATTGTTTGATGGAATTTTTCAGGGAGGTTGACATGGACTTTGAATCAATAATGAAAGAACTGGAATCTTTGGGTTCGGATCGAACCAAGAAGATCTACATGCAACAAGGTGCACGTGAGCCCCTTTATGGAGTGGCTACCGGGGCCATGAAACCACTGGTAAAAGCCATCAAGATCAATCAACCGTTGGCAGAACGATTGTATGCTACCGGTAATTATGATGCCATGTACCTTGCAGGGATGATCGCAGATCCCAAAAGCATGACCATCGATGATTTTGATCGATGGATGGAAAGCGCTTATTTTTACATGATTTCCGATTACATCGTTGCTGTTACACTTTCAGAATCCGAAATCGCACAAGCAGTTTCAGACACTTGGATCAAAAGCGATCGTGAGCTGCATGTTTCGGCTGGATACAGTTGTTATTGTTGGTTGTTGGGCAACCGAAAAGATGACTACTTCGACAAAGACAAAATAGACAAGATGCTTGAAGTCGTCGCCGGTAAGATTGGTGAAGCACCTGATAGAGCACGATTTGCCATGAGCTATTTTGTTGCTGCCATAGGTGTCTCCTATCTTCCGCTACATGAAAAGGCTCTTCAGATATCAAAAGATATCCAACCCGTAGAGATCATTAAAAACGGATCCAAACGGGTTCATCATGCAGAGCAAGAAATCCAAAAAGCCATTCAAAAAGGACGGATAGGATTCAAACGAAGATATGTTCGATGCTAAAATATTGACTTAAGATTTGACACAAGATCAGATCATCCATCAAATCATGATAAAAATCATCAAGAATTACTTCTTCTTGTGTTTTATCATTGGGTCAGAAAGTAAAGGAAAACGATCTTGAGTTATTTTGAAAACTTACAAAAAGCAATCGATCACATCGAAGATAATCTCACAAATCACTTACAAATCAGTGAGATCTCAAAGGCAGCAGGATATTCGATCCCACATTTTTACCGTGTTTTCAATGCCTTTGTGGGATGTTCAGTCAACGAGTATGTTCGAAAGCGTAAATTGAGTGAAGCCATGTATGAAATATGTACGACCCGAAAGAGCATCATCTCGATTGCTTTGGATCATGGGTTTGAGTCGCATGAAGTATTCAGCAGGACATTCAAGTCGGTGTATGGGATGTCTCCCAGTCAGATTCGAAAAGGAAGCAAACAACCGAGCATGTACGAAAGAGTTCATTTACTTTCCCAAAAACATGAAAGCAGGTGGGTATAAATGAATCCGGAAATCATCTACAAAGACAAAATGCAAATCGTGGGTATCGCCCGAAAGATCAATCAGAGTGACAACGTCACTCAAGGACTCATCCCCAAAATAAGACACGAGTTTATGCAGGTTGTGCATATGATCAAAAATCGCGTGGATGATCACATCTATTTTGCAGCATACGACTATGATCCTTCGGACATATCCAAAGAAGATGAAGCGATCAACTACATCTACTACTATGGTGTTGAAGCATCCAGCATCGATACAATCCCTCAAGACATGGTCATTAAAATGATCCCAGCAGGGAAATATGCCATCTTTCTATATGATCATCAAAAAGCAACACTCAATGGTGAACCTTTAGAAGGGTCGGTCTATGACTACATCGATGGTGTTTGGCTTGTCAACTCGGGGTATGAACTATCCGACCATTCGGATTTTGAAGTGATCGACTCCCAAAAAGAACTCACTGAGATCCATATCTCGATCATCTAGTCATTTTCAAAAACGCTTCATTCATTCATGAGCAAATGATAACCTCAATAAGATCATTTGCATTCAAGATGCAGAAATCATCTGATTTCTGCTTTTTCTTTTTTTTTTTTTGATAGAATAGGATCATTCAACTAACTCGTTGTTTGCAATGCAACCAATGGTTGCGTAAATGAGAGGTTGTTGTGGTGGTATGCAACTACCAATACACTTATTCTGATGGTATCCCTAAGGAGGATCGTTTCAATGATTGGAGAAAAAATACAACAACTGCGAAAAGCCCATCAACTATCCCAAGAACAGCTTGCTGAAAAGCTTTCGGTATCAAGACAGGCGATATCAAAATGGGAATTGGGAGAGTCCATTCCTGAGACCGATAAAATCGTTTTGATCAGTGATCTGTTTAAGGTGTCAACCGATTATCTATTAAAGGAGCAATGGACAGATCCCACATCAGAGACAACAGAATCGTATGATAAAGGAAAGTCAAGCAAATGGAACAACTTAGCTCCGACTACAGTCGTGGTCATGATGACCGGAGTAAGTGCCATAGGGCTGCTTGTTTCCCTGGTTGCGGAAAACTTTTTCCTGAACCATGATTACATGTTTTTACTGGGGTCCATCGTCCAGATCCTGGCATTGATCGGTTTTGAGATCCTGGTTTATCCGAAACCAAAGACAGACATCATCAAAACTAGAAGATGGTTTTATGTGATAAACACATGGCTGATTCTTCCATTTTACTCACTTATCGTGTCCATGTATGTTTTGATGCTATCAGGATGGAATGGATACAGTGTATTATACCATTGGATGGTTCGGGGGATCATCTATGCCGTGATGGGGATCGTGTTTAGCATTGTATTGTTGATCGTGCTAAGAACCCCTAAAAGGAAACCAGAGTGATCAATAAAGTCTAAACTTATAAGTCATGGTACATGTTTCATTGCTGATGCCACGAGTTTTTGGATTAATGTGTGCTGATATGTCTAAGTGACAAATCAATCACACTTTTTTTATAAATCCTCAGGTGAGATCATCAGAGTCTGATTTGACCTACCATCATCTGATCAGATAAGGTATAGTTAAAATGAAATGTATACAAATAGCGGTCGATACTTATGTTTGAAAATGACTGAAACAGGAAAGAGACATCCATGGAAAAATACGAAGACAAGATACAAGCAAACAAAATGGCTTGGAGCAAACTTTCAAAAGATCATTATGAAACTTATAAAGCATGTCTTGCAAAAGATGATTTCGAACTCAACCCCATGGTCGAAGCAGAGCTTGGGGACATAAGTGGAAAGCGGATATTGCATCTTCAGTGCAATACAGGAGCTGACTCGATTTTGTTGGCCAGAAAAGGCGCATATGTTACAGGAGTCGACTTGGTCGAAGAAAACATATTCTATGCAAAGAAACTGGCAGAAGACTTTCAAATGACCAATGTAAACTTCATCGAATCAGATGTTTTAAAGCTCTCGGATGTCCATCAAGGAGAATATGACATCGTCTTGACGACCGATGGTGTGATCGGGTGGATACCGGATTTGAATCAGTGGGGCAAAGTCATCTCATCATTTTTAAAGAGCGATGGTTTTTTCTATTTGCATGATGGTCATCCATTTATGATGATCTTTGATGAAGAAGATCTATCCAAAGGGATACTAAATCCAAGATATCCGTATTTTCAAATGACAGCAGACAAAGAAATGACGATCGGAGGGTATGCCTCGTCACCCAAAGATGCAGAAAACTATTATTGGGGGCACCAAATGAGTACCATCATCAACGGACTTGCTTCTAATGGGTTGTACATCACTTACATCAAGGAGTATGACAGATGTGTGGATGGTATGGGCGGAAGTGCAAGAGATGAAAATGGATTGTGTTATTACCCTGAACTAGAGGGTAAGCTACCGTTGGTTTTCAGCTTGAAAGCAGTCAAAAAATAACTGTAAGATCATGAAGTTCAAAATTGAGATACAGGATGAGTATCGATGATGAAAGAAAATCTCATCGCACCATGCGGAATGGATTGTCGACTATGCGTTGCATACCAATTTATGCAGCGTGATTTGAACAAACAGGGATTTCATAAAACATACTGCCCGGGGTGTATTCCCAGAGGTAAAAACTGTCTTTTTATGGGACATCATTGTGCATTGCTCAAAGATGGAAAAGTGCGATTTTGTTATGAGTGCAACCAATTTCCATGCAAACGATTAAAAGCATTGGACAAACGCTACAAGACCAAGTACAACATGAGCATGATCGAAAATCTTCGATATATCCAATGTCATGGCATGGATCGTTTTTTAGAGCATCAACAGCGTATCTGGCGTTGTCCCACATGCGATGATCTGATGTGTTGCCATGTTGGATTGTGTTTGGGCTGTGATATGCAGACTTTGATCGATAAGAAGAAGTCACACAGATCACGTTGAGTCAGTCAAAAGAGGGAGATACAAAAACTATTGATCTTCAAACAGAAAGTGAGCGGATCATATGTTGGTTGTGGATCAACTTATATAAGAACATAGAAACGAGACATCATGTACGAACAACTGGAACAAATCATCAAAAAACCGAACATTTATTGCTCTTACACCTCAAAAGAACTGTGGAATGACCCACATGTTTCACAAAAGATGCTAGAGTGTCATTTGGATCCGAACCATGATCATGCTTCAAGAAATGCTGATTTTATGGATCAATCATTGGTGTTCATAAAAGAGAGGTTTGATTTGAAATCAGGGAAATCAGTCATCGATTTTGGTTGTGGACCCGGACTTTACACCACTCGATTTGCTCAACTTGGTTGTGCTGTGCGTGGGTTGGATTTTTCCAAGCGTTCGATCGACCATGCTCAAAAGACAGCAAAAGATCTTGGATTGGATATCGAGTATCAGTGTATCGATTATTTGACATATCGAACAGACAAAACATTCGATCTGGCGACGATGATCTACTGTGATTATTGCGCACTGAGTGATCAGCAGCGATCTTCGTTACTGCATATCATCAGTTCGAGTCTTAAGCAAGAAGGAGCACTGCTTTTGGACGTACATACCAAAGCACATTATCATGGACTGACCGAATCGACTTCGTTTGATCATCTTTCTGATGGTGGTTTTTGGAGTGCTGATCCATATTTTATCTTTGAAAGCACATTTAAGTATGATCAGTCAATGGTATCTCTTGATAAGTACACGATCATCCAAAAAAACAAGATCATCAACATCTACAACTGGCTAAAACATTTCTCGGTCGATTCGATCAAATCCGAACTGTTGGAACATGGATTGGAGGTCATTGAAGTGTATGCTGATGTAAAGGGAACAGCATATAAAGACACTTCTGACACGATGGCCATCGTTGCCATCAAACGAAAGGATGGCTAGTATGATCACATATCATGTTTACTCAAAGCAGTTAGAAAAGGTAGAGATCGCTGATGGTTTTTTTCAAGGGTGGATCGATCCACCTTCAAAGAAAAAACACAGAGAGATCCTTGAAAAGAGTTATCGGGCACTTGTGGCAGTGGATGAATCAAAAGGAGAAATCGTTGGTTTTATCAATGCCATCAGTGACGGTGTATTAAGCTGCTATATCCCGCTTTTGGAAGTATTGCCAAAGTATCAGCATCAGAAAATCGGTTCGGAGTTGGTTATCAGGATGTTGGCAGATCTGAGTGATTTCTACATGATCGATCTGTGTTGTGATAAAGAACTGCAAGCTTTCTATGAAAAAGTGGGCATGAAACCAACTCTGGGCATGATCAAACGCAATCACGTGCATCCATCAAGAAGCAAATGAACGGATAGGGGGCGTTGCTGAGTGTGGCGATCCCCTTTATAATGAAAACAAGAAGGTATGAACGACTATCATCCAACATGATCAAAGGAGAACACAAATGAACAGGATCAACATTATTTGTCTGGGTGTTCGGGATATGTTGAAGGCATTGCGTTTTTATCGAGATGGATTGGGATTGTTGACCGATGAAACAGACGAAGATCCATCGGTTGTTTTCTTCAACAACAATGGAACAAAACTGGAACTTTATCCACTGAAACTATTGGCTCAGGACATCGATGAGAAAGAACCACCAACCATCGGCACCGGATTTGGTGGGATCACTTTGGCATACAACGCCAAGTCCAAAAAGGAAGTCGACCAAGTGATGGAGCTTGCAAGAAATGCAGGAGCAAAGATCGTCAAAGAGCTCCAAGATGCTTTTTGGGGTGGCTATCATGGATACTTTGCGGATCTTGATGGGTATTATTGGGAAGTAGCGTATGCTCCCGGATTTGAATTTGATGAACGAGACAATCGTAATAAGCCGGAATGGCTTAATCAATTTC
>CALFEZ010000036.1 GCA_937957895.1 uncultured Erysipelotrichaceae bacterium | reverse complement strand
ACGTCGGTCTGGGAATAAAAGTGTTTGCCACCGATGGTCAGATAAAAAACATTGACACTGATCAGTGCAAATATGGAAAACATAATAACAAACCATACCAACAAAGAGATGTTGGTATGTCTGTTTCTAATCGTTTTTGGAGAAGATGGTGATGACATTTTGATTTACCGCTCTATAACCCTCTTCACTTGCCATGGCTACGATGCGATTGTAGTTGCTCAGACGCTGGATATCCACACTTAGAGCTTCGTTTTGAGTCTGCATGTGACTGATCTGACGCTGCGTTTTTTGAATCTGGACACTAAGATTGGCTTGATAGGCAGTCAACAAAATGGCAGAGGCGATCTGCAGTGTAACGGCCAGCAAAAACAGGTACAACACCCATTCCCGCCACCGATGGATGCGTTTTTGGATCGTGGTTTTCTTTGCCATGTGTTCACTTCCTTTCTATGGCTCTCAGTTTTGCGCTTGCACTTCTTGGATTGGTTTTTAGTTCCTGTGGTGTTGGTAAAATCGGTTTGCTGTTAAGCAACCGATATTTCAATGTAACAGGACTGAAAGGAATGCGTTTATTTGTCTTGGGAGCTTTTGCGCGATCATTGAATGCTTGTTTGACAAGACGATCTTCCAGCGAATGGAATGTGATCACTGCCATCACCCCCGAAGGATTGAGCAGATCCAGGCCGTCCTGCAAGATCGATTGAAGGGAACGTAGTTCATCGTTGACTGCGATGCGGATTGCCTGGAAAGTTTGTTTGGCCGGATGCCCTGGTTGGGAGAGGACTTTGGCCGGATAGGATTTTTTGATGATATCCACCAGTTCAAAGGTGGTTTTGATGGGTTTTATTTTTCGTTGGGTGATGATGTTGCGTGCGATGTTTTTTGCAAAACGCTCTTCACCGTAACGAAACAAGATATCGATCAGTTGATCGTAGCTGTATGTGTTGACGATGGTCGCTGCATCCAATGGTTTGGTTTGATCCATCCGCATATCAAGCGGTGCATCATAACGATAGGAGAACCCTCGCTCAGCTTCATCCAGCTGCATCGAGGAAACTCCGCAATCAATCAAGATGCCATCAACTCCAGTGACTCCATGTTCTGCCAGTCGAGATGCGATGTTGGCATAATTATCATGGATCGGAAACAGAACATTCGGATACCCTTTGGCTAGTGCATCTGCCGTTTGTATCGCACAAAGATCAGCATCGAAGACAAACAGCTTGCCTGTGGTCAGTTGTTGTAAGATTGCTTTGGAATGACCGCCATATCCAAATGTTGCATCCACATAGACCCCTGTCGGTTTGACATCAAGACATGCCAGCGTTTCATCCAGCATGACTGGGATATGTTTCACAGAATGAAGTCCGTCAGACTTTCAGCGATCTCTTCAAAGGAATCGGAAGCTTTGTTGTAATATTGATTCCATAGGTTTTGATCCCAGATCTCGACATGATCGACAACTCCCAACACCACACATTCTTTTTTTAGGGAAGCCGCATCGATCAATCCGGCAGGAAGCAAAATACGACCTTGATTGTCAAGAACACATTCTGCTGCTTTAGCAGTGATCATGTGCATGTACATGCGGGACTCACGTTTGGTAGAAGGCAGTTTTTTGAGCTGAGTCAAAATCTGATCCCATTGCTCAGGTGAGTAAACGGTCAGACATCCATCTAAACCGCGGGTCACGATCATGGATTCTTTGAATTGATCACGAAATTTATCCGTAATGATGATTCGGCCCTTCGCATCTAGATTGTGTTTATATTCCCCTATAAACATAAATTCACCCCTTTATGACACTTCGTCCCACTTTCTACCACAA
>CALFEZ010000035.1 GCA_937957895.1 uncultured Erysipelotrichaceae bacterium | reverse complement strand
CAGGTATGGCAGCTGGAGAAGGTCACGACCACCACTCCACCACCGCCGGAGCCGACCCCGACGATCACCTACACCAACGTAGAGGCAGCATCCTACAATCTGAAAAACATCGGCAGCGGGAAATATCTGAACGTCGCATACAACGCCAATGAAAACAACACCAACATTCTGGTGTATGCCAAAGACGGCACGACAGGACAGGAGTTCGACCTGGTCAAAAGCGGGGACAACTACCTGATGATCCCCAAGTGCAGTCCGGACAAGAAGGTGGTAAACATCAATGGTTCCTCCGCCAAGGAGGGAGCCAACATCATGTTATGGCAACAGACAGGACACTCGACTCAACAATGGCGCTATGAGAAAGTCAGCAATGGGTACATCGTGCGTTCGGTCAACGATGCCAACATGGTATTGACAGCGACCAGCACCTCCAACGTCGTGGTGAGTGCTTACAAAGCCGGCAACAACAACCAGGTATGGCAGCTTGAAAGATCAGTTATACCAGTATCCATTCAGTTTGCTACTCGAACGATCGATTTAAAGGTGGGAGCTAATCAAACGATTCAGTTCAGCATTCAACCTAGTACCACTACAATACAATCCATTGAGTATCGATCACTGGATACATCCATTGCAGTGGTCGACTCAAAAGGAAATGTCAAAGGTGTTTCTGAAGGGAACACGGAGATCATCGTAAGTCATAAGATCGCAGATAAAATCATCGAAAACAAAATGCAGGTGAATGTTGAGAAAAACTTGACTCAATCGATCGTTGACAATACTAAAGACACGGTATCCACTATCGTTTCTGTGGTGTCTGGGATTATCTCAAGCATTGTCTCTATATTCGAAAAGAAGGTTGAATCTTATATTGCGATCGTTCAAAATGATCTTTCAATATCTGTTTATGATCAGATATCTTTATCCGCAAACGGACAACCAGAAAAAAATGATTCCAAAATGGTGTGGTCCAGCAGTAACAAGCAAATCGTCACAGTCACGGATCAGGGAAAGATCACTGCTTTGGGTCCAGGGACAGCAAAGATAAGAGTGTTTTACGACTCAAATCCTTCCATATATGATGAAATCACAATAAGAGTATATGGAAAAAACATCGAACAGATCAAAGAACAAGTCCGTAACAACTATGCAATAGCACTAAAGAACTGGAATGAGCTTTTAAGGACAAGAAATAAACCCATTAGAGACGAGTTTAAAGGTTGGTGCGGATCATATGTCTTGTTTAGTTTGGAAGCATTGGGAGTGTTGCAATCGAGTCGGTTTTCAAAGAATGATCCTTCCGATTCAGGAAAAAACTGGACAAACAATTATCGAAATAAAGAAAAAACGGCAAACGAGAAGTACTTAGTAAGTCATTACAGTGTCAATCATCGAAGACCAGGATTTTTGGAAGAAATCATAAAAACAAGAAGCAACAAACCAACGTATAATATTGTTGTAAGCTTACAACACGCCAGCAATCTGAATAACGGAATAGATTATGGACATGTTGTGATGATCCATGCAGTCATTGATGGTGTGGTATACTTTTCTGAAAGTTATAGTTATAAAGGATCAGGCGGTGTTCTTGGAACTTTCAATGAAGGTGAGTTAATCGTAGCAACAATAACCGATTTTGAGAGATACTGCTTAAACTATGCAAAAAGAAGAACTGGTATTGATAATCTAATCGTGGGTGTTGTGATTTTTGATGATGTTCAGTTTAATAATAAATAACATGGAGTCCATATGAAAAAAATACTGATCTTGTTGTTATTGCTATCTTTGTCAGGATGTAAACCTGAAGAG
>CALFEZ010000034.1 GCA_937957895.1 uncultured Erysipelotrichaceae bacterium | reverse complement strand
GTTCAAAATATGCTAAAGTGCTGCGAACTTCCATCTTTTGATCGATCATCTGCGGAAGATAACCAATAATCTCATCTTTGATGATGATGTTTCCTTTGACTGTTGCATATGCGTCAAGATCCGGGTCACTGGCTATGGCTTTGAGCAATGTTGATTTGCCATTGCCTTCTTCTCCGATCAGAGCTACTTTTTGATGCGCTTCCAAAGCAAAACCAAAATCATCGATCAACGTCCTTTGGTCATGTTTTAAGCTTATGCTTACATGTTGCAGTATCAGCATGATCTTCTCCTTTGGATTGAAAACCTGCTTTTATTCAGGCATCATGATCAACGATAGGCATCACATAGCTCAATCAAACGATGATATTGAATGAAACAACTATGATCACTATTTGTCAGTGTCGATCATGATGTTGATGGATCAATCAATGATTTACTATGTTGATTCCTTCACCAATTATATCACACCAACAAATCACTGATTCTTTTATCAACAATCAAATCTCTTGATCACTTCAAATCCTTTTAGATCACAGAATACTGTGTTTTTTTTCAACCAATGATAAGATTTGCTTTATGATGATGATGATCAAATTCGAAGAAGCATCAAGAGATTCATTTATACTGCAGATTGGCACCTGAAAAAGTCATTATCAGCTTTGCATACTCAATAACCTTTTGGATACACTGATCAAGGAGAAAGTCAATATGTTGGTTTTAAATAGGTTTATTTGACACAACTATTGATCACCTGCCAACACGACAACAGTGATTATTTGAAGTATACTTCAAGCATTATGAGTTCAAAAGGTCTTCTCATTGTTGGTGAGATCCCTAGAGTTTAGATGAAACGATGCTTGAAGCTTGTCATTAAAAAACTGCCCAAAGGCAGTCGGATATTAACGGAATTTCCTCGATCATTCGCCCCTAAATAAACACCACGTTATCTACGGGGTTTTGTTTGTGTCGTGATTTATGGTAGATTTGGGGTTTTGACATTCAGGAAAACGAGTTTTTCTTTTTGATCAGCCCACAGTGCCATCTTCGTGTTGGGAGGGCAAAGGATCACTTCCTCTGCCTGGATGATCGCTTTTTCATCGCCTATCTGGATCGTCCCCTTTCCAGATATGATATAGAAGAAAACATCCACCGGGACCTGATGCTCAGGTACGGCATCTCCTGGTTCTAAAATGAGATTCATGACACGGGTATGTTGATGATCGACAAGCTTCTTGGAAAGAACACCTCTTTGATTCAATACTCCTTCCACTTCTTTCAACCTGATTATGTTCATGCTGTCACCTCTTTATTTGTATAAGCAAATACCATGGTACTTGTTACATTATAAAGATATCATACAATCGATCGTTGGTCGATTCAAACATCCTTCAGTAAGAATGCGTGCTTTCCTGCTGTAAATCCACTGGAAAATGCAATGGTCATATTATAGCCACCCGTAAGAGCATTCACATCCAATGCTTCACCGCAGATCGAAAGACAGGGTGAAAGCTTCGATCGCATGGTCTTCGGGTCGATGTCTATGATATCGACGCCACCACTTGTTACAAAAGCTAAAGAAAACCCTCGCATACCATGTAGCGTTAATGAAAATTGCTTGACTTTGCTTGCAATCATTTCAGGTTGACTGTCCTTGCATATCATCTGGATCAATCGCTTGGGCAATCCTAAACGTTTGAGTACGATCTCACATGATTCATTTTCGATCCATTTACGCAGTTCTGTGAAACTGATTTTTGGCAAGAAATCGATCATGACAAAAACATGTTCTGATTTATCAAAGGCATTTGTCAAATAGCTGCTCACCGATAAAGCAGCGGGACCGGAAAGACCAAAATGGGTGATGATCAGATCGTGCTCGACCCGTATGATTTTCTTGTCGTCGACATAGGCAGTCAAAGCAATGTCCTTAAAAGACAGCCCTTGAAGCTGTTTGGATTGGATGATGCTTTCGTTGGATACTAAAGGAACTTCCGCCGGTTTGAGATCGGTAATGTGATGTCCGGTCATCCTGATCAGATCAAAACCAACCCCGTCAGAACCGGTCTGAGGATAGCTGATACCTCCCGTAGCAATGATCACATGGTCAAATGCATATGTCTTTTGATCGGTAATGATCCTTTTTTGATCGATATCAACCGCCTTGACCAACTCATTTAAATGGATATCGATCTTATTTTTCTTTAACTCACTCTCTAACACATCTACGATATCCGTAGCCTTGTCACTGCTGGGGAAGACTCGTTGATGGTCTTCGATCTTCAGTGAACATCCTCTTTGAACAAAGAAGTTTTGGATGTCTTTGGTATTGAACTGACTTAGCGAGCTATATAAAAACCTTCCGTTTTTGGGTGTGTGTTTAATTATTTGAGCATCCGAAACATCGGCAGTGACATTGCATCTGCCCCCTCCGGTCAATCGCAACTTGACTCCAATCCGGTCGTTTCTTTCCAACAGCAGAACATCTGCATGTGGATGATGTTTTTTGCAGCTGATCGCTGCCATGATCCCGGCAGGACCAGCCCCGATGACGATCACTTGTTTTCTATGGTGTGGTTCGTTTGACTTGTTGATATGCGTGGCCTCCTGTTTTCTTGTTCTTATTGTAATTTTTGAATCTCTTTAGCGATCAGTTGACACATGTCCTCTGCTTGAGGAATGATGCCCAGCAAATTTAAAAACCCATGATCACATCCCATATACAGTACAGATGTGACATCCACCCCGGC
>CALFEZ010000033.1 GCA_937957895.1 uncultured Erysipelotrichaceae bacterium | reverse complement strand
GGGTGGTATCTCACGTTGGTGTCCAAGATCACGATGTTGGGATACTCGATCCCGGGAAGTGTGATCGCGATCTTGGTGCTCTATGCTTTCATTTTACTGTCGGAATGGTTTAAACTGTCGGTATGGACCGGTATCAGCATGCTGGTGGTCGGACTGATCATCCGCTATCTTGGATTGGGATATCAAAATCTGGAGTGGGGTTTTAAAAAGATCGGTCTGCGCCACAATGAGATCGCCCAGACACTGGGTAGATCGTATACCCATGGGCTGGTGTTTGTGGATGTGCCACTGTTGCGTCCTGCTATCATCACGGCTGCTTCATTGGTGTTTGTTGATGTGATCAAAGAACTGCCATTGACGTTGAATTTGCGGCCATTCAACTTCCATACCCTGGCAACCCAGGTATATCAATATGCATCCGATGAACGTCTGGTGGAGTCTGCGATCCCGTCATTGATGATCATCGGAGTGTCGATCATGTTTTTGTATCCGGTGATCCGGTTTGTAAACAAGGAGGACTGACATGTATCTGAGCATCAAAAACTTACGTTTCGGTTTTAATGGCACGGTCCTTTTTGATGACTTTGACATGGACGTATCCAAAGGTTCGGTCACGGCCATCCTTGGTGATAGCGGCAAAGGCAAGACAACATTGTTGCGTTTGATCAGTGGTTTGGAAACCCCAAGAGCCGGATCGATCATGTTGGATGATCGTGTGCTGTTTGATCCGATCACCAACATCGACACCAGCCAAAGGCAAGTCGGTCTGGTCTTTCAGGACTATGCATTGTTTCCGCATATGAGCGTAGCCGATAACATTGCTTACGGAGTCAAAAAACAAGATCGTCGTCATCGCAGAAAGATCGTGGATGAACTGCTTGGGATGATGGAACTTGAAGGGTATCAAAAACGGAAACCTTATGAATGTTCCGGTGGCCAGCAACAACGCATCGCGATCGCTCGCGCTCTTGCCAGTCAGCCCAAAGTGCTGTGTCTGGATGAGCCATTTTCCAATCTGGATCAATCCCTGAAAGAACGCATGCGTACCCAAATGAAAGACTGGTTCAAAACCAAGGGCGTGACGGTGATCATGGTGACTCATGACCGGGAAGATGCCCATGCCATGGCTGATCAGATCATTTCACTCTGATGACTATCAACAAACGATTTCTATGAGCATGCATGCCATGCTTTTTTTGTTGCAATGCTACAATAAATCATATCAAAGAGGGATATCATGAAGAAAACAAGAAAAATCACATTAAAGAAAACATTGATCGCATCAGGGATCATCATGGCACTTTTGACAGTCGGGTTTTTGGTATATGTCAATGACTATTACAAAGCTCAAGCGTATGTCGATGATCTGATCGATGATCATGCACATGCCATTCAAACTGACGGAAGATTCACGATCCTAAGGCCTTCTGAACAAAACGACCAAAACATCGGATTGGTGTTTTATCCCGGAGGCAAAGTCGAGGCCAAGGCATACATGCCACTGCTGATGCAGTTATCAGAAGAAGGCATCACCAGTGTGTTGGTACAGATGCCCTTCAATCTGGCAGTCTTTGACATCAATGCCGCAAACAGAGCCCTAAAACAAGTCGATGGCATCGACTTATGGTATCTGGCAGGTCACTCTTTGGGAGGTGCCATGGCCAGCTCCTACATCAACAACAACTCCGACAAGTTCAAAGGATTGATCTTGCTTGCTGCTTATCCTATCAATGATGCTGACATCCCGACGATCCAGATCTATGGATCCAATGATCAAGTACTGGATCAAAGCAAGATCGTACAAGAAGTCCCGGTATATGTGATCGATGGTGGCAACCATGCCTATTTCGGTGATTATGGACTTCAGGCAGGTGATGGAGTTGCCACCATCAGTCGAAATCAGCAGAAAGATGAAACAGTAGAAGTCATTTTATCATTTATGGTGTCGACCAATCCTTAATACTTGTGATATATTTGTCATAAGGAAAGGGAGAATACATGATCGAGCCAAGTGAACTATGGATCTTGATAGGGATCACAGTCCCTATCGT
>CALFEZ010000032.1 GCA_937957895.1 uncultured Erysipelotrichaceae bacterium | reverse complement strand
TACTGTTTTGGATACTACCAGTATTTTTTGGGCATGTTGTAACAAACTCTAACTCAAATGATGCAACAAGAACATTTGAACTGTCAAAAAGGTATAGTTGTTCAAACGAACGATCGATTGTAGTCATCACCCCATTGTCTTTTGTCAGAAAATATGGTGCATCCGAAAACAAATACATGCCATCCTTTAATCCATGCACATGTACGAAATCTCTGTGACACTCATTATCATGAAATATCTGTGTTGAAATGTGATCTCCCCTATGAAAATACATGCTTACCTCTCAACATAGTATTGAACCAAAAAAAAAGAACTCCTTATTAAGGAGTTACATCTTGATATTGTATTTGACAATCAACTCATAAAACCTTGTTTGCTGCTGGTATGTCGCTGATCTTTTCAATTTCTCAAGCTCTGAGTCAAGACTGTGTCTTGATAGTCGATTGACTAGGCTTGCATGATCTTTTAATGCCTGAGCTAAGCTTTCATCCGGAGTAAGGTCATATAGTGCCATAAATCGGATTGCTCGTAAGATTCGAATGGCATCTTCCGACATCGAGCGATCAGCAGTTTTGATAGATACGAGTCTTCTTTGTTTGATATGTTCTTTTCCGTTATAGAAATCAATCATTTTTCCATCAATATCCACGTAAATGGCATTGATCGTAAAATCTCTTCGTTTTGCATCTTCTTCGACACTATCTGTATGTGAGATACTGGATGGATAACGATGCTTTGTATATTTGCCTTCTTTTCTAAAAGGAGTAACCGTGACAGGCATTCGATTATGTCTGAAACTGATCGTATGGAATACCAAAGCAGAGGTGTCCAGAGTCTTATTGCTAAAAATATCGATCACGATATCAATTGGAGCTGAGGTTGCGATATCAACATCTTTGACATCAATACCAAATAAAACATCACGAACACAGCCTCCAACAAAATAAGCACTGTATCCGTGATTTGAAATTCGCTTTAAAAGTGATTTATACGGGTCCAACTCTTTCATGCTATCTGCGACGATTTGCTATCAGCAAAAAACGCATTATTTGAAGTAAAGTACCGATCAAAGCAGCAACATATGTCATGGCTGCTGCAGAAAGCATGCTTTTGGCATAAGGACGTTCATCCAAACCAATGATTCCCTCATCAACCAATAGATTCAATGCACGAGCCGAAGCATCGAATTCAACCGGAAGCGTAATCAATTGAAACAATGCGATGACCCCTAACATGCCGATCCCAATGTAAAACAACTGGTTCGATCCAAAAAGTAACCCAAAAAGCAATACACCCCATCCTAAGTTTCCGGCAACGATGGCAGCCGGCAAGATGGTGTTCCTCAAAGCAAGTGCTTTGTATCCGGTATGATGCTGAATGGCATGCCCTACTTCGTGGGCAGCCACTGCAACTGCAGCAATGGAGTTGCTTCCATAGATGCCCTCAGAAAGTCTCACTTTCTTGGCTTTTGGATCATAATGATCTGAAAGAACCCCTTTGCCCGGTTCCACATCAACATCTGAGATCCCCTGTCTGCGCAATATCAAGTTCGCAACATCGGCACCGGTATATCTTGTATTGGCTGGCATCCTGCTGAATCGTCGATATGCATTTTGAACTCTTGATTGAGCTGCCATCATGATGATTGCTGCGAGTAAATAAATAAAGATATCAAATCCACCTGCGAAAAATGGCATAAACCATACCTCCTTGTGAGATCAACCTATGAAAAAGAAGCTGACGCTTCTTATTTTACTGCTTCTTTCAATGCTTTCGCTGGTTTGAAAGCGGGAGCACTGGATGCCGGAACCGCGATAGCTTCCTTTGTTTGAGGATTATAACCGGTACGGGCACTGCGTTCTTTGACACTGAAGCGTCCAAATCCACTGATATCAACTTTTCTACCATTTGCCAATTCGTTTGTCACTACATCAAACAATGCATCAACAAATTCGTTTGCTGTCTTTTTTGTGACTCCCAGACGATCAGCCAACACATCGGCTAAAGCCTTTTTGTTCATAGATTCTGCCATTAAGGTACCTCCAATCTACTTGTATATCATAACACTCTCACTTTCATAATACAACGATTATAAACCAATAACATCAGTATTTAAGCTATATTTCGTTGTTTTATGTTTTCTTTTTGATCTTGAAAACAAGTGGAGTTCCCAAAAACTCAAATGTTTCACGAAGTTTGTTTTCGAGGTATCTTTGATAAGAAAAGTGCATCAGCTCTGGATCATTGACAAACAAGGTGAATGTTGGTGGCAAAATGTCAACTTGAGTAATGTAGCTGATCTTCAGTCGTTTGCCTTTATGGCTTGGCGGAGGATTAAGAGATGTCGCATCCATGAGAACTTCGTTGAGCACGGATGTTTGTATGCGCATGGATGCCGAATCGTACACTTTGTCGATCAAAGGGATGATTTGATGGATTCTTTGTTTGGTGATGGCAGATATACTCAAGATAGGGGCATAAGATAAATATCCAAACTGATCACGTATGCTCTTTACATACTCATCCAATCCTTCTTCCTGTTTGTCGATGGTGTCCCACTTGTTTAAAAGAATGATGATCGGTTTATTCAGATTATGTGCATAACCTGCGACATGTTTGTCCAGTTCAGTGATCGGCATCGAAGCATCGATCACAAAGCATACGACATCACTTCGTTCGATGGCTGTCATCGAACGTATCAGTGCGTATTTTTCGATCTTTTCGTATATTTTCCCTCTTTTTCGAATGCCTGCGGTATCGATGACGACGTAAGGTTGTTGGTTCACTTTAAAAACGGTATCGATAGCATCTCTTGTAGTGCCGGCTATGTCAGAAACGATCACTCGCTGTTGATTCAGAAGTGCGTTTACGATCGAAGATTTCCCGACATTTGGTCTGCCAATGATGGAGAATGCGATCGTTCCTATTTCATGTTTGATCGTCTTGATCGGAAGTTGCGAAACCACTTCATCCAACAGGTCCCCAACCCCGATTGAGTGAGTGCTGCTAATGGCAAAGACATGTTCAAAACCAAGGGCATAAAACTCATACATGCGATCTTTGAAAACCAGATCATCGATTTTATTTACAGCCACTAAGACAGGTTTGTTGCTTTGGTGTAGTTTTTTTGCGATCAAACGCTCTTGTTGATCCAAGCCTTGTTGTGAGTCGACCACATAGATGATCACATCTGCTTCATCGATCGCGATGTCTACTTGCATCATTACCTCATCTTTGAACATCTCGTCTTTTAAAACGATACCCCCAGTATCGATCACTCTTAAAGTTTTGGTCAGCCACTCACACAAGCCATACAGACGATCACGGGTGACACCTGGTTGATCATATACGATGGAGACTCTTTCACCGATCAATCGATTGAATAAGGTAGATTTGCCAACGTTGGGTTGTCCTACGATCGCTACGATGCCATCAATCATCTTGAATCACCTCTTTTATCAGTTTTTCGATCCTCAATACCACTTCTTCAATGGTCATGTTCGAAGTGTCGATTTCGAATGCATCTTCTGCCTTTTTAAGTGGTGAGACTTTACGATGAGTATCTGCATAATCACGACGATTGATTTCATTAACCAAATCATGATATTCAGAATGTATGTTCTTTTTTAGATTTTCCTGATATCGCCGATTTGCTCTTGAAGCGACTGATGCTGTTTGAAAAATCTTGATTTCAGCATCCGGCAGCACGACCGTTCCGATATCTCTTCCATCCATCACGATACCTTTTGATAATGCAATGTTTTGCTGCTGCTTGACAAGTTGTTGACGAACACCCAAATAAGCCGATACTTGTGAAGCGGCTTTAGAAACCTCGTTTGATCTGATGGCTTCAGTGACATCGACCCCTTCACAAAACACACGTCCGTTTGTAGTCAACTCGATACGGATCGTGCCAGTTAGTTCAGTAAGTTTTTGCTCATCATCCAGAGGAATGTTATTTTTTAATGCAGCAAGTGCCACACATCGATACATCGCTCCGGTATCCACATGTATGTATTCTAATTTTTGTGCTAATAGTTTTGCGATCGTACTCTTACCTGAAGCGACTGGTCCATCGATCGCGATGTTTATTTTCTTCATCATAGTCCCTGTAATCCAAATACGACATAAACCAAATAAGCTAATATAAACAACAAACCAAGAATGAACATTGCCAAAATAAAGTTGACCATTCGATTGCGTGAAATCTCCTTATTGACGTTTTCCAGTGACATTTCCATCGTTTCGATCGTTTGAGTCAGTTGAAGGGTCTTCGTTTTCCAATCTTCGTCAAGCTGTACATCTTGCTCGTCCAGTTTCTCTTTTTGATCTTGCAACAATGTTAATACTTCATTGATAAGATCCTCATCCTGTCCGTTTTCTTCGGATTGTTCAAGTTGTTCGACTTCTTCGCTGATTTCTGGTAAAGGACGATTGAAAACTTTCGGTTTTGGCTTTCTGGTTTCTTCCTCATTCAGTACGTTAGCAATCACATTTTTTGATGTTTCATGAGTACTTCTGGTACCCTCTTTGATGTTGTAGTTTTTGACTTCTTCGATGAATTGTTCCAAAAAATCATTTGTGATCAAATCTTCGTTTGAAGGATCGAACATATGCTCATATGCTCGCTCTTTTGAATGGATTGGTTTGTAATCTTTGACTCTTGTTGGTCTATCTTCCACACTAAATCGATCATCGATCGATGAAAGCCGCTTTGCAAATGGTGCTAATGCATCATGAAAATTGGTTTCTTCCTGATCCTGAGCGATGATCTCGCGCAGATGCGCGTACTTTTTTACTCTAGTTTGTTGTTCCATGGACACCTCCACGATATGTGATATTATATCATACTTGTTTTGACAAAATAGAAAACTTATGGAATATTCCATAAGTCATTTGTTGATATTGTTAAAGTGCCCGACTATGTTCAACGTTTGAGCAGCCAACGTTGAATCATGGGTTTGATCTTTGGATAAAGCAAAACATATACGACTGTGATCAGAGTTCCTTTTAGCAAGTTAAAAGGTGTAAAAATCCTTAAAATCAAGCCCATTCTGAATTCAAATCCTGGAGGCAACCCAAAGAGATTGAAAGTAATAAAATAGTTTACAAACACCATGACGACCGTCATCAGCAAAGTTCCTATGATCCCTGAGATCCATTTGTATTTTCTCTCGTCTTTGCGATATAAGATGACGATAGGAAGCATCAAAGCAACACTCGAAGCGAAGTTTGCTACTTCACCGGAAAAAGCCGGTTCCTTCATGATGAACATTGCATGCAATACATTCTTGATAAACTGAACGAAAACACCAGCAGCAGGACCAGCAGCGATTCCTGTAAGGATGGCAGGCACGTCACTGAAATCAATCTTCAGATATGGTGCTGCGGGAAACAGAAATGCCACAGGCAATTCCAAAAAATACAAAACAAATGCTAATCCAGACATAATGCCAATCAACGATAAGACGCGAGTATTTGGTTTTTTCATTTTTGTCCTCCTTCATAAAAAAAACCGGAAAATACCCGGGCAGTTAAAAGAAAGTATGTTACTTCTTCCATCCAGACTATACTGTCGCCACTGGAATTACACCAGTTCCTGCCAAATTGGCT
>CALFEZ010000031.1 GCA_937957895.1 uncultured Erysipelotrichaceae bacterium | reverse complement strand
AAAGCATGGTTTGATACATCCAGCTTTGATGGACAACCGCCGAAAGTCCATGACATCGTCCGACTAAAAGATCATGCTGCCACTTTAAAAATGATCGCAGATCATGGAAGTCATCCTTTTTATCAAGGAAAGGTCGCACATCAGATCGCCGCTGAATCTCACAAGTTCGGTGGATTTATCACTTATGAAGATCTGGCCAATTATCAAGCAGAATGGGTCGATCCGATCATTGGATATTATCGCGGTTATCAGATCGCTCAAATCCCTCCCAATACGCAAGGGATCCTGGTGTTGATGGCATTGAACATCCTTGAACAACTCTCACCACCTACCTCAATGTCAAACAAGTGGATGCATCAACAGATTGAAGCGATCAAGATTGCTTTTGCAGATGGATTCGCCCACATCGCTGATCTAAAACACATGAAAAAAGACATGCATGATTTTTTGGATGATCATTATGGAAAAGAAAAAGCCACATGGATCAAATCCCATGCCCAAACATACACTGATCAAAAACCACACTCTTCAGGTACGGTCTATCTTGCAACAGCCGATCGCTTCGGCAACATGGTTTCATTGATCCAAAGCAATTACACCGGCTTTGGAAGTGGCATGGTGGTTCCCAACACAGGTATCGCCTTAAACAATCGAGGAGCATGTTTTTCATTGGATCCGAAACATCCTAATGCTGTCGGACCACACAAAAAAGCTTATGACACGATCATCCCGGGGTTTCTGCTTAAAGATGATGTTCCTATCGGCCCGTTTGGATTGATGGGCGGATATATGCAACCACAAGGTCATGTTCAGTTGATTTCAAACATGATCGATTTTCACCAAAACCCACAAACTGCTTTGAATCAACCGCGATGGCAATGGCTTCAAGATGCACATGTGATCGTTGAATCCACTTTTTCAAGACATCTCATTCGACAGCTCCGATCAAAAGGTCATGATGTCAAAGTCGAAGAGTCCACTGCCTTGTTTGGACGTGGTCAGATCATTCAAAGGCTCGATAACGGAACATTGATCGGCGCAAAAGAACCTCGAACCGATAGTCATATTGCTTGTTTTTAAGCTGAAATATATGATTTAGTGAATTAAATTGTTGAAGTGTTGTTTTTTTGTTGACTTTGATCGTCACAAGCCCTATGATTTTTCTAAGTTTTTTTTTATGATTCAAAGGAGAAAGATATGGAATCTGGACAAACTCGGAAGTTTGGGCTGCTGACGACCGTTGCGATGATCGCAGGGATCGTAATCGGTTCGGGGATTTTCTTTAAGACTGCTGAAATCCTTTCGGCAGTAGGTGGCAACGTTATCCTTAGTTCACTTGGATGGGTGTTGGGTGCTGTTGGCATCATCTTTGGGGGGCTTTCAATCTCGACGTATGCGAAAAAGGAAGACATGGTCGGCGGGATCATCACGTATAGCGAGATGGCTTGGGGCAAAACAATGGGATATCTTGCAGGATGGTTTCAGGTAGTTTTTTACTACCCTGCATTGACGGCAATCATTTCATGGGTAGCCGCATCGTATGTTTTGGTTTTATTTGGAGCTCCCGGACCCTTTTCGACCGGACAGTTCACATTGTTTTCGTGGTTTCTCACAGTTTCGATCATGGTCGTGTTTTTTGTGTTCAATAGTTTCGCAACCAAAAAAGCAGGTCAGTTTCAATCTGCAGCCCTAATCATCAAAGTATCCGTCTTGATACTCTTGGCATTATTGGGATTGATCCTAGGAAATCCGGTGGAAGCTGTAACCGCAGCCAGTACCGGAGGTCAGTTGGGTGGTCTATTCATTGCCTTGATAGCGATTGGATTTGCGTATGATGGGTGGTTGGTAGCACCATCGATCGCTCATGAGATCAAAAATCCAAAGCGTAACTTGCCATTGGCATTGACATTTGCTCCGATCATCATCATGTTGATCTATCTTGCATACACCATCGGCATTACAGCCGTATTGGGTGCTGATCGTGTCATGGAACTCGGCAATGCTGCCGTTGGAGAAGTAGCTACGAGATTTTTTGGGAGCTTTGGTCCCAGATTCGTGTATGTCGGTGTCGTGATTTCGATATTGGGGACACTCAATGGATTGATCTTGGGGTTCATCCGTTTGCCATATGCATTGGCAGTGCGCAACGAGATCCCATTTAGCAAATCCCTTTCCGTGGTAAACAAGAAATACGATATCCCTTTGGCATCGGCTCTTGCCACTTTCACCATCAGTCTTGTATGGTTGTTTCTGCACTTTATGGCAACTACCGGTGTTATCGAATATGGCATCATGCTCTTTGATGGATTGGAGATCGATGGATTGCCGATCGTACTGACATATGTGTTTTATGTCATGCTTTATGTCGGTGTCATCAAGCGTGCCAAACAAGATGGACT
>CALFEZ010000030.1 GCA_937957895.1 uncultured Erysipelotrichaceae bacterium | reverse complement strand
GAAGTTGACTCAAAATCCCGATGTGTATCAAACGATAAAATACAGAGACATCGCAACGGCCAAAAGGATAATGCCGATCATCAAAGACATGATCACAAAAATGGATGATCCCCTTTATGCTGCATTGAAAGCTGCCGTGATCGGCAATGTTTTGGATGCTGCCATTGCCGGTGAGTTCGACTTGGCAAATGATCTGAAAAAGGAATATGAAGCTCCTTTTGTTCTTAACGATATCGAATCGTTATCAGCAGATCTTGAACATGCAAGACATGTCCTTATAATCGGAGACAATGCCGGAGAGACTGTGTTTGATACGATCTTGCTTGAAGCATTGCATGACAAACAACTAACTTATGCTGTCAGAGAAAACAACATCCTCAACGATGCCACCATCAAAGAAGCAAAAGATTCCGACATCGATCGTTATGCGACGTTGATCTCAAGCGGATGCAGTTGCCCGGGCACGGTCCTATCAGAATGCTCACAAACCTTTTTGGACACTTTTTATGCTGCTGATGTGGTGATCGCCAAAGGTCAGGGCAATTATGAAGGTCTGCACGGATGTGATCGAAAAGTGTATTTTCTGCTAAAGGCCAAATGTATCGTGTTGGCTAAGATGCTGGATGTCCCTATGGGCAGCTATGTGATCACATGCAAAACGACCTGTGATCGATCATAAAACCAACGCCATGGCTCAAGCCATGGCGTTGGTTTGTTTGATCATATGAATGAGATCTTTTATAGAAGGGATCTTATGGTCGCATTTAGATCGATCGACAAGATCATGCATAATGAGTGTCACTTAATCTGATTTATTTTGACTTATTTCTTTTTTCCTAATGTAGAAAGTATGCGCTTTGGCGATAATCACAGCTAAAAGTGCTGAAACAAAAAAGACAAAAATAGTACCGCCGATGTCATTGAGCAGGATTGGATCGATGACTAGTACAGCTGCAAGTGACAACATGATGATCCCACCTAATAGTTTTAGAAATCTTCCGTGTTTTTCTTCAAATCGAGAAACTTTCAATGTTAACACAACCGTAACAAAAACAAGCATCTCATCAAGAAAGTACACCAAAATATACAATGCAAACAACAATATGAACATACTGATGTCCACACTGTGAGAAGCTATGATCGAGGACCATATCATCGGAAAACCTGCAGTACATGGTAGTTCCACCAATGTGATCCCTAATGCCATTATTGCTGCACCAACCACCATTGACCATGTGCTTGTCTCTGGTTTACGCAAGTCTCTGGCTTGTTTGTAGATTTTTGGTTTGTAAAATTCCGGAATAGTCAATGACAAACCTTTTTTGTAGAAAAAGAAATCTTTGATGTTGATGATCGCGAATGTTGATGCAATCAATGCCACCACCACACGGATCCAAAAAAGGTAAGTGATATAATAAAAGAAGTTGATCATACCTAAAATGAAGAATCCATAGACCAACGATGACACTGCCAAATAGGTCATGCCAATGATCAGGATTTTCTTCCTCGAGCCAGTCATTGCCACAAATCCCAGTAAAAAAGTCAGTACCCATAAAGAACAGGGATTGAATCCATCCACAAATGCAATGATGAATGTGGAAAAAAACAGTGGAAGATTCCCTACATCGATTTCGATGCCAAACAAACTGATCGTGTTTTCGTCTTCAGTTTGTTGGATAGTGATTTGCTCATTATTGTTTGGTTGTTCAGATAGCGGTAAATCATCAACATCACTCCCTACGATCGTTGCCAATGGATCTTTACATCCATTTGCAAGACAATATGAAATGTGGTCTTCCATTTCTATAGCTATATCCTGAGAAAAACCAGTCCATCGCCTTTCACCGATAAATGTTGCTGGTACAGCAAGTGCTTCAGCGCCTGCAAATCGAGCGACTTGTTGAAAAAGATGTGCGTTTTGTGGGTTTTTATATGTTTCGAAAAACTTGACTTCAACTTTTTCGAAATCTTCCTGCCATTGTTGAAAATATGGTTTTTGGATCTCACAAACAGGACAGCCATCCCCCCAAAAAAAGTAGACAGTAACCTCATTACTGCCTTGATCTGTTGTTTGTGCATGGATTGGTTCACTGATCTCAAAGTTGATGGTCACAGCAAACAAAAAGATTAGTACAAAGAGGATTTTTTTGATCATCGTTTCACACTTTCAAACTGTGCTTATTGCCTTTAGCCTGAAATCAGTTTGACGATTTCAGCTGGTGTCGGAATCCGTCCAAATGAAACAACTTTTTCATCAACGACCAATCCCGGAGTTCTCAATATGCCATATGCACTGATTTCATCCAGATCAGTGACTTTTACAAACTCGGCATCCAAACCAAGAATGTTTGCTGCTTCTTTAGCGTTTCTTTCAAGTTTCCTGCAATTGGGACACCCAATACCTAAAATTTTGATTACCATGATTTCACCTCTTGATTTTCACATCTTATCATAACCCATTTGTTAATATATATACAACCCCGCGAACAATCCGATGATCGATGCGATCACGATGACAAGTGAAACATAAGTTACAGTTCTTTTGATTCCCAACACTCTGGAAATAACGATCATGTTGGGTAGGCTCAAGGATGGTCCTGCCAGTAAAAGTGCCGTTGCCGGACCTTTTAACATCCCAAGATCCATAAAACTGTTGACGATCGGTACTTCCGTCAAGGTTGCAAAATACATGAAAGCGCCGAAAACGGAAGCAATCAAATTAGCGGATAACGTGTTGCTGCCGACAAAACGAACCATGTATTCCGGAGGAATGATCGCTTGGATCGCACCAGCGATAAAAATACCAATGATAAAAAGCGGAGCGATTTTTTTGACAAGATCAAAAGTTGCCAACCCCCAATCTTTCAATTCATCCATAGAGAAAAAGAAATAAAGCTGAACAAGAAGTACACCTACCATCACCAAAGTTGGAATCGGATTTTTGACACCTGAAATCAGGATTGCAACCAAAGTGATAAAGAAAAGTGCATTTTGCCAAAACTTTCTGGGGCTTTTTTCCTGGATGTTGAACATGGCTTCGTTTTCATCAGTCTCTTCGCTTTTATGATAAAGAGCAAACATGATCAAGCCAATCACTATCGACATAGTCACAGCACTGATCACGCGCACCATCCCAACATCGAAGGCAATCAAGCTAAACGTGAATGTAACAGCCAAAATGTTGATTGCTGGACCTGAAAACAAAAACGCCACGGC
>CALFEZ010000029.1 GCA_937957895.1 uncultured Erysipelotrichaceae bacterium | reverse complement strand
TGTTTTTGAAGAACACCTTCGACATCCTTTGACTATCTCAAAAGATCTTTTTGAATTGTTTGAACAGGAGTTCAAACGACCGCTTTCTGAAAAAGAAATGACCCAACTGAACATCTGGACAAAACATTATCCTGAAAAGATGATCGTCTATGCATTAAAAGAAGCATTGATCCAACAAAAGATATCTTTCCCATACATCAGTAAGATCTTGGAGAACTGGAAAAAAGAAAAGAAGACATTGAAGGATTTTGAGGATGAGTAAACGTAGTGTTGATGAGATCTTGGACATCATTCAAGTGATGTTTCCATATGCCAAAGCAGAACTTGACCATCAAAACCCATATCAACTGACAGTAGCGGTAATTTTGTCCGCACAAGCCACGGATGTATCTGTCAACCAAGTCACTCCTGCTTTGTTTAAGCGGTATCCTACGATTTATGAGTTAGCTGATGCAGACATCCATGAGCTGGAATCCCTCATCAAAACCATCGGTCTGTATCGCAACAAAGCTCGTTCTTTGATTGGCATGGCACAAAAAGTAGTGAATGATCATGACGGGGTCATTCCAAATCGTCATCGTGATTTGCTTAAGTTGGATGGTGTTGGACAAAAGACTGCCAATGTGATCGTTTCTGTAGCCTTTGATCAACCTGCAATCGCAGTAGACACACATGTCAGTCGAGTGGCCAAACGCTTGATGCTTGTTAAAGAAAACGATGATGTCATCAAAATCGAGCATAAGTTGAAGCGAAAGATCAAAAGAGAGCGATGGTCTTCAGCCCATCACCTGTTTATATTCTTCGGACGATATCATTGCAAGGCAGTCAATCCAAACTGCTCACGATGTCCGTTTGTCGATCAATGTCGATACACAAAAAAAGCGATCCGATAAAGATCGCTTTTGTATTGAGCAACGTTTAGCTTCCGGGGTTTTCGACGACCAGAGTAATCCTTGTACCAGAGATGAGTTTGACTGATCGAACGGATTCTCCTCCGACAAGGATATCCGTGATGATCCAGTTGTTGCCGTTGATTAAAGGACTATAACGAATATCAAAATACTGTGCTTCCGAAACTTGGTGGGATCGGTGGAATACTGCTTGGTTTTTCCGATCAAATGACTCAGATCGACTGTGCGATCAGCATAGTGTGTCACCTCAAAAGTTCCCGCTAACAGTTCTGCCAAAGTCTTCTTTTGATTGACGATATTTGACCCGTTGAAAGTCACGGTATCGACTCGTCCAACTTGATTGGAGTTGGATGGGATCCTTTCGATGTATTGCACATTGGTAATGCCATAACTATCAGCCCAATCATCAAATTGCTGCAATGTTGAAAAATTAGGAACGGTAATAGCAGCAGAAGCCATATCGATCGTTTTGCATATCGTGTTGGAGCGAGCATCCAGATTATACTCATAAGCATAGAACCCGCATACTTCAAGATTGCTCAGAAGATTCCCGTCAAAACGAATCGTCAGAGTATCAGTATCGGCCACTTCCACATAACGATTGTTGTTGTGTAATACGGTTGCGACATATCTGATCGGACCATAGATCCATGATGGATGGAACAATCTGGTCCCGGTATGGGTCTCGACGATGTTTCCGGCCTGGATCTCCATCAACAAGGTCCTGTCTGCGATCTGAAGTTGTTCGGGGATAGGATAACTTGAAAGTTTGACAGTGATCGTATTGGTATTACCGGACACGTTGAGTTCAGCGTTCATCTCATTGAGTGATTCAGGAGAAGAAACGACCAGCTCTGTCAGATTGGCAAACTCACGTTTGATCATGCCACTGACGATAAGATCTTCATTCATGCCTTCGATGATGTTTGCATAAGGGAATGTTCCCAAAATATGAGTGATATCAACGATGCCGCTTGGACGAGGGATAGCTTCAAAACGATTGTTCTCGATCTCACCTTGAGCATCCAATAGAAGTTTCATGATGTTTCCACGAAGATTTCGGTTACGGATATCATTGGTGATCCATGTGGTTTCTCCGATTTCTGCGCGATCAAAACCAATCCACACAGTATTGATGTATTTGTCGGTACCACCGACGATCCAGTACTCTTTAGCCGCTCCTTCAGGTATACCGTAACGTACTCCTTCACTGCCCCAGTCTGTCGTACCGGTTTTAGCATAGACAGGGTAACTACGATTAAGAACTCCCATAAAGTTGGCATAACCACCACTTACAGAACGCTCCATAAAATGGGTCGAAAGATAAGCTGCTTCTGCTGAAAGGGCACGAGTTGAAGCATAACTTGGAACGATCGGTTGACTGCCATCTCTAAACTCGATCCTTGATACAGTGTGAGGTTGGATATAGACACCTTGATTGAGCAGCATGCCATATGCCCCCGTCATCTCTCTGACAGAGGCTTCAAAGCTGCCGATGGCATGGCCGAGGTTGTAGTTTCTTGTCGTCACGCGAGGAAATCCGATGGAGTTAAGATACTCGACAACACGGGCGATACCGATAGTATCGGTGATGTCCTGCAGCAACTTTACGGCAGGGATGTTTTTGGATAAGGCTAGTGCCACTTCAAAAGGCATGTCTCCCCAATACTGTCTGTCGAAGTTGCGAATGATGATATCCGTTCCGCGATAGACCATCGGTTCATCACGAATGACATGTGAGGTAGCCATACCCAAATATTCAAATGCCAAAGCATAGGACAAAACAGGCTTGATGGAAGAACCCATCTGATTGGTCGTATCAGTGGCACGGTTCCATACGCGTTGTCCGGTATAATCACGCCCGCCACTGATGGCGATGATCTCTCCGGTTGAATGATTCATGCTCATCGACGCAAACTGCAATAGATCATGACCAAAGTTGATGTTGGTCTCACTGTTGGCGATCGCTTCAGTCGCTTCCTGCATGGTGCGATTCATGTGGGTATAGATATTCATGGGAGTAACGTATGGGTCTTGTCCGGTCAATCGAATGACTTCATCGACTACAACATCGATGTAACTTTGATAAGGGATGGCTTCACCAAAGTTGCGCTGAGTGCCAACAAGCAGATTTTCGAGTTTGATCGATTTGGCTTGTTTGTTTTCTTCAGCCGTGATGTATCCGTGACGAAGCATCAAATCCAGAACAACATTTCTACGACGAGTCCCGCTGTCAAGATTACGATAGGGATTGTTTCTGGTTGGGGCATTGATGACTCCTGCCAAAAATGCCGATTCAGAAAGATTCAACTCCTCGACTTGCTTGCCAAAGTAATACTGAGCTGCATTTTGGATGCCTAAAGAATTTGGAACTCCAAAATTGACTTTATTTACATAAAGTTCGAGGATGCGTTTTTTGCTGAGACTCTCTTCCAGTTCGATAGCCAATGCGATTTCCTGGAATTTTCTTTCAAGAGTACGCTCTGCCAAAGTTTCTTCTGTTACGAAATAGGTGTTTTTTACCAACTGCATGGTAAAAGTAGAACCACCTTGGGCAAACGAACCGGATTGCAGATTCTCGATCAGTGCCTTGGTAAATCGCGGCAAATCAAAACCGTTGTGCTGGAAAAACCGTGAGTCTTCAACTGCAACAAACGCATCGATCAATGTCTGAGGCATTTGCTCGTAAGTGATGTTCTCTCGCAGATGGTAACCGATATCAGCTATCAGAATTCCTTCCGCATCGTATATTTTCGTGGAATCAGGACTGATAAAATCATCGACATTCAGTGTCGGTGTTTCTTGCAGGATATCTGTCAATATCAAAGTTGCTACAGCTGTTATGGAGAGGCCCATGACGACCAGCACACTGACGATGATACTTGCAACCGTGATGATCATGCTCGCTGCATGTCTTTTGCGAGGGGGATGATTCGGTTTTTTGTCCTTTTTCGAGATTGTTTTGAAACCTTTCATAAAACGCTCCTTGTTTGTATCGTCCTATCGATCACAGAAAGATAATCGACTGGTGGTGTAAGAGAATAGGGGATCAAAGTCGCTGATTGTTGCAAATAACTGCGGGGGATCGACTTTCTTTGATGAGTCTGCATAAACGATTCAACCTGTTGATAGAAAATCAGGTATGTCTCATTATAACGTGAAAAACGAATAATGAGAAATGCAATCGCTCCATGTTGCTGAACATCTTTAAGGTGTTGCAGCTGATGTTCATGGATATTTTTCAATGAAAAGTACGTCGGGTGGTTTGTTTCTTTCGCTTCGAAATCAAGAGCATATCCCTTGTATACTCCATTGTAGTCGGTAGTTGAAGGCTTTTGATAATAAGCCTCGATGATCTTGGCCTTGTTGCGGGCGGGATATGAAACCGAGACGACTTGGATCGGTGTCGGTTTTTTATGGATGTTTGCTCTTCCCATGATCAAGTAGAAAGCATTGGTTTGATTTATGTCCTCTTCCAATGACATGCCTAACTTTCCATGGTTAGTGGACGTGTTTGTATAGGCTGTTTTTTTGGTAGGATATTTGATCATTTCATCACCGGTATCATTATATCGGATTTTGTAGAAATATACCACTTATCACATATTGCTCAACTTGCATTTGTGATGCAATTTTGCGACAATATACCCGGAAGGTGATGTCATGAACTTAAAAACGAAACACAGCCCGTCTTCGATCATCAATAAGGCATTCCACGTTGATTTTAAAGGTTACTCACCACTGGAAGTGGACATGTTCCTCGATGAGATCGTTACGGATTATGTGTACTTGCTGGAGGTTATCCAACAGCATGAGCAAATGATCAGACAGCTTGAGCAGAACAATCTTGATTATCAACATAAACTGGTCGAACTGGAAGGGTCGCTGCAAGCGTTCAAAGAAACACCTTCTAACAGCGATCTTCTGAAACGACTGGCGCGATTGGAAGCGTTGATCGATCAGAAGGACTGACATCCGGACAACCGCTGCAAAAGCAGAGGAAAGTCCATGCTCGCACCATCTGCGATGATGGTAGTGATTGTGCTAAATGAAACCATAAATTTAGGCAGGAAACTGACGGCTGACAAATTCCTAAGGCTTAGGCTATGGATAGCGTCTTTAAAAGTGCCACAGGGACGATGTCATCGGAAACGATGAACGTGGAACGGGTAAACCCCACAAGCGAGAAACCCAAATTTGGTAGGGGAACTTTGACCTTCGAAATGAAGAAAGTCAAAGGCACACGATGTGTGCAGATAAATGGTTGTCACCGAGAAATCGGTACAGAACATGGCTTATAGGATGTCAGTCTTATTGATCGAAAACACTGGAGATTTTGAGGTCTCCTTTATTTGTAAAGCATATTTTTTCATGCTAAAATGTGACATATCCACAGGAGTTTGATGATTTGGAAAAATTAGGCAAGATCCTTAAAGCGCAACGCGAAGAACTCGGTTTCACGGTTGAAGAAATGAGTCGTAAAACCAAAATTTCTCAAGCCCAGATCCATGAGATGGAAAATGGCAATCTTGAGTTTTTTAAGCATGATATCTCGTATCTTCCATTTATGGTCAAAAGTTACGCACAATCGCTTTATATCAATGTTGAAGATATTCGAGACGATATCGAAGGTTTGGTCGATTCTTTTCATCATACCCAAAAGATCAAAAAAGTCGAGGAAAAGGATCTGATCGAAAAGTCGATCAAAGAGAAATCCCAATCGATCAGCAGACCCAAAAGGACCATCAATGTCAAGAAACAGGCAAAAAAGGCCGAATTTTCTCAGTTATCATTGATTTTCATCGTACTTGTCATCTTGTCGA
>CALFEZ010000028.1 GCA_937957895.1 uncultured Erysipelotrichaceae bacterium | reverse complement strand
TGGATGCTTTTTCGATCCCGGTACGCATCAACACCGGATTGGCTCCTTTGTCGATCGCCTGCAATCCTTTATGGATGATCGCTTGTGCCAGGATGGTTGCTGTTGTCGTTCCATCTCCGGCAGTATCGTTGGTGCGATTGGCAACTTCATAGACCAGTTTGGCACCCATGTCTTCGTATTTATCCTGAAGTTCGATCTCGCGAGCAATGGTCACACCATCATTGGTGATCAAGGGTGATCCATACCCCTTTTCCAAAACGACATTGCGTCCTTTGGGCCCCAGAGTCACACGCAGGGCATTGGCTAGAGTATCGATGCCTTTGAGCATCGCCTCTCTGGAATCACGTGAAAATAGTACTTGTTTTGGCATGGTTTCCTCCTACTCTACGATGGCAAGGATGTCCTTGCTTTCAACGATCAAATAATCTTTGTCTTCAAATTTAACGTCAGTGCCGGCATATTGCTTGAATATCACCGTTTGTCCTACGGATACCCCTACCGGTATCACTCTGCCGTCTTCCTCTTTTCCTGGTCCGACAGCGACGACGGTCGCCATCGATGGTCTTTCTTTGGAAGTTTCCGCCAGGATGATGCCGCTGGCTGTCTTCTTTTCTGCTTCGACTTTTTCCAATAAGACTCGATCTAACAATGGTACTATCATATCCTCATCCTTTCTGTCTATCATACTTAGCACTCACATTATCAAAGTGCTAATCCATTTATAATTATACGAATCCTTGACTCAATGTCAACCGGTTACATCTGTTTTTAAACAAAATGACCGTACTCGGTCATGGTTTGTTTTTTAATGGAGTCGTTTTGGCCGGTACTCCAACTGCAAGATGATCATCATCGACATCTTTGATCACGACAGCATTGGCACCGACGATGACATTGTTACCGATCGTGATGTCTCCGATCAGTTGTGCATTGGCACCCACAAGCACATTGTTTTTCAATGTAGGATGCCTTTTGATGCTATCTCCGGTTTTACCACCCAAAGTGACACCATGATAAATAGTGCAATCATCTCCGATGATCGCTGTCTCTCCGATCACGACACCCATGCCATGATCGATCAGCAATCGTTTGCCGATGGTCGCTCCGGGATGGATCTCGATCCCGGTCAGCCAGCGTGCCAGTTGTGATATCAATCGGGCGATAAAAAACAACCGGATCTTATATAACAGATTGGCAACGCGATAAAAAGCCAAGGCATGGACACCAGGATAAAGGATGATGACTTCAAGGATCGAACGAGCGGCAGGATCTCGTTTTACGATCGATCTGGACGTGTCAAACAAACGCATCGATCACACCTCATCGAAGACATGACTGCTGAGATAACGCTCTCCGGTGTCCGGTAGGATCACAACGATGGTCTTCCCTTTGTTTTCGATTTCACGTGCATGTTTTAGTGCTATGGCCAATGCTGCTCCTGAAGAGATGCCTGCCAAGATGCCACAACGTTTCGACAGCATGTGCGTGTGTATTTTTGCTTGCTGATCGGAAATGGTTTCAACCATATCCAAAATATCCACATTCAGATTTTTGGGGATGAAACCCGGTCCGATCCCATAGATCCCGTGTTTTCCTGCTTGATTTTTCGATATGATGGGTGAACCTTCAGGTTCGACAGCGATGATCTTGATGGCAGGATCGTATTGTTTGAGCACCGTACCAACACCTGTGAGTGTTCCTCCGGTACCTGAACCAGCCACGAAGATATCGATCTTTCCTTCGGTATCCGCCAATATCTCGGCAGCAGTCGTCCTTTGATGGATTTTAGGATTCGCCTGGTTTTCAAACTGCATCGGGATGAAAGCTTTCTTTTTTTCTGCAGCGAGTTCTTCCGCTTTGGCGATCGCCCCCTTCATGCCAAGTGCACCTTCTGTGAGTATCAGATTGGCTCCGTATGCCTTGATCAGTTTACGGCGTTCCATGGTCATGGTATCGGGCATCACGAGCGTGCAAGGAAT
>CALFEZ010000027.1 GCA_937957895.1 uncultured Erysipelotrichaceae bacterium | reverse complement strand
GAATGATTTGGATCAGGTTGCTTTGCTTGACTTTTTCATCAATGGAACTGTGACATATCCTCATACGGTTTACAGCAAAGTATATCAGATAAAACCTGCATGTGTGCACACTTACTCCGTAAAAAGAAATACCATCGATCATGTGATTCAATGGACCCCAAAGAAGTATGGGGATCTTCAAAGTAAGAAACAAGAAGCTGACAGATTGCGAGATGCAATCAAGGGATATATACACAGAGTCACTTTCGCTATGGAAGCAATAGGATGTTTTATCAGTGGTGGAGAGGATTCACGTTTTGTATTGTCGATATTGCCGGATCATTGTCGAAAAGAAGCATATATTTTCTTGGATGATTTTAATAAAGAGGGGATCATCGCAAAAAAAGCAGCTGCTGCTCTTAATGCAACGTTTCATTTCACACAGAGAGACAAGTTTCATTATTTGGATATTATCAAAGATGCATCGCTTCTTATCGGAAGTGGTCTTGAGTACAAACATTGTCATGCTTTTGGTCTTGAAGACAGATGTGATTTATCTCGATACCATGCCTTTTTTGGAGGGTATCAAGCAGATACGATGCTTAAAGGTTATTGGTCAAAGATCACTCGATACCTTGACAACAAAAAAGTAAATGGGACTTTTATAAACAATCGTTTCACCCAACAGTACCCACTGGATCAAAAGTATTTGGATAAAAGTATCCTTGATTCTTTGCATAAGCGAAAACAAGCATTGCTACAACAATCGATCATCCATCAAGAAAGTTTTGCGGATGAGTGGTTTTTTCTCTGGCCACGATCGATGGGACCAGGAATGGTAAACTTTTTCTGTACTAGAAGATTGTTTGCCAGCTATGAATGTTTTATGACCAATGAGGTGTTGAAAACATTAACGCGGATACCTCAGTCTTGGAGGCTCGATCGTAAACTATATCATATGATGACAAAGCCAGAGTATGCAAAAACCAAATTCCTTAGAACTTCTAAAGGGGATTTGCCGTACTTTGGTTTTTCGTTTAATGATCAGCTAAACAAGTTTGAACGAATCAAACGAAAAATTCTGTTCAAAATCACAAAACAATCAAAACATGATGGACCATGGGCAGATTGGGGAATGATCATTCGCAGCGAACGTTGGGAGAACTTGGTGAAACTATCAAAGGGAAAAGTCGATCCAAGTCTTGAAGTTTTCAGTGAACCTGTCAGTTGGATCTTGATGAATGACACCATCAGTTACAAAATCAAGCTTAACATTCTTCAGATGATCATTCATGTCGAGCATCTCAAATCGCTGTGATCGTCTACTGAAATGTTGTTTAATCGGTATCATTTACATGAATCTAAAATCTCA
>CALFEZ010000026.1 GCA_937957895.1 uncultured Erysipelotrichaceae bacterium | reverse complement strand
TTTAGAAAGCCATCCGAAGAAAGACCTTTGTCGTATCGTAAAAACTCCTGATAAGCAAGTAGTGATCGATGCAAGCGGAAGGATGAACGGACGAGGTGCATATCTAAAGAAAAGCAAAGGAGCAGTCGATCTAGCTATTAAAAAGAAAGCTTTATCGCGAGCTTTGGAGATTGAGATACCACAAGAGATCTACGATCAGCTCTATGGTATGTTTGGGGATGAATAGCATCTATCAGACACTGGGAATCATCATGCGTGCGAGAAAAATCGTAGTTGGTGAGACCTTACAACAAAAAATACGCAGCAAGGAAGTGCATCTGGTACTTGTTGCGGGCGATGCATCGATCAAAACAAAAAAGATGTATCAAGACAAATGCACGTATTATCACGTGCCGATGATCACTTTTGGAACCCGAGAAAAGCTCAGCAAAGCAATCGGGAAAACCAACAACGTCGCAATCGGCATTACGGATAGTGGATTGGCAAAAAAGGTTTATGATCAATTGAAAGAGGTGGTGTCATGAATAAACCAAAGAAAAAACCAGCACAAAGACGAGGTGGCAACAAAAGAAGGTCACAAAGTCAGCCTCAAAGGCCAAGACGACTGGAAATCGTCAAAGAGATTACATACTCTGACGGTATTACAGTTGGTGAGTTGGCTGAAAAGCTGAACAAAAACGCCAGCGATATCATTAAGCTGTTGTTTTTGCTCGGGAAAATGGTCACCATCAATTCCATCATGGACGATGAACTGATCCAGTTGGTGTGCATGGAATATGAAGTTGAAGCGACCAAAGAAGAAGCATTTGAAGAAGATAGTTTGCTTGACACTATCGTTGACGATCCAAAGGATCTCAAAGACAGACCCCCGGTCGTGACGATCATGGGTCATGTTGATCATGGCAAAACGACGTTATTGGATACCATTCGCAAGACCAAAGTAGTTGAAGGGGAGTTTGGTGGTATCACTCAGCACATTGGTGCATATCAAGTCATGGTCAACGACAAACCGATCACCTTTTTGGATACACCGGGACATGAAGCCTTTACACAAATGCGTGCCAGAGGAGCAAAAATAACCGATCTTGTCATCATCGTCGTTGCTGCTGATGATGGTGTAATGCCTCAAACCAAAGAAGCAATCGATCATGCCAGAGCTGCGGAAGTACCGATCCTGGTGGCCATCAACAAAATGGACAAAGAATCAGCCAATCCTGAGCGTATCATGAGTGCATTATCTGACCTAGGTTTGATGCCTGAAGTCTGGGGCGGAGATACGATCTTTGTTGAGATCTCGGCATTAAAAGTGGAAGGTATATCGAATTTACTGGAAACGATCCAGGTCATGATGGAAGTTGCGGAGCTAAAAGCCAATCCGAACCGACTTGCGACCGGTACTGTCATTGAGGCTTCTTTGGAT
>CALFEZ010000025.1 GCA_937957895.1 uncultured Erysipelotrichaceae bacterium | reverse complement strand
ACAACAAGTCAAAAAGAAGGAGGTGCTAACCATGAGAGAATGGAAAAGCGAGCTGGACGAGCTGGTGGAAGAAATGAGTGAAGAAGCCAATGAGTTCAAAGAAGAGATGAAAAAGGAAGTCGATGAGATCAAAGAGGATCTCAAAGAAGAAACCGACGCGCTAAAGAAAGAGTTTGGACATTTAAAGGAGTCACAACAGAAGAGAATCGATGAGATCCTTGCTTCTACAAAGAGCACCTTAGACAGAGTCTTCGATCAGGTCAAAGATGCCATCGAAGATGTCCGAGAAGATGAAAATGTCAAAAAGACATTGGAAAATGCCAAACTGAAAACAAAAGAAGCATTGGAATCGGCATCGAAGCAAATCAATGAGATCAAAGAAGATCCCAAATGGCAAAAACGCTGGGATGATGTAAAAGAAACGACAACCGAAACGGTAGAAAAGGCATCTCATAAAGTGAAGGACAATGAGAAACTCATGGAAACCGTTGGTGTCGTAAAAGAAAAGACAGTCGCAGCCGGGAAAGCAGCCAAAGAAAAAGTAAACGAGTTTGTACATCGTGAGGATGTCCAGGAAAAAGTCGAAAAAGCAAAAGTCAAAACGGTCGAGGTTGCTGAAAAGGGCGTTGCTCGTTTGAAAAAATGGCTTACTCCAAAACAAACTAACGCAGACGACGAAGAAAAGTAGCAGGACAAAGGGATGAAGCGAGTTACGATATATGATGTGGCCAAGGAAGCAAAGGTATCATTGGCAACAGTCTCCCGTGTGATCAATGGTTTGGACATCGTTCGTGAAGATACTAGAGAGCGAGTTCAAGAAGCGATCCACAAACTGGGGTACAAACCAAACGCCATTGCACAAGGTTTGGCATTGCAAAAAACAACAACATTGGCTTTGGTAGTGCCAGAAGCTAGTTTCAATTATACCGGGCAAATCATCAACGGTCTTTTGGACGTGGCAAAAATCTACAAATACAACATCGTGCTGCACACAACGACCGAAGGCATCATGGAGATCAACGAGATCATCGAGACCATTATCAAGTCACGGGTCGATGGGGTGATCATCTACAACGATAAGTTGCTTTATGATGAGTTGCAGGAACTGACTAAGTACGAGTTTCCGATCGTGCTGATCGGCAATCGCATGTCCGACAATAATGTTGCGTGCGTCTATGTGGATATTGAAAAAGCCACCTATGAACTGGTTGGTAAGTATCTTGATCGCGGGAGTGATAATATTGCGATCATCGAAGACAGAAAGAACCCTTTTGCGATCAAACAGATGATCGACGGAGCACAACGTGCTTTCCAAGAAAGGAACAAGTCCGGTTTTAGCTTCATCGATATCCCAAACAATTATCGATCAAGCTATGAGTTTTTGAAGAACTATTTCAAGACCGAAAAGCATGATGTCATCATCACTCATCGTGATTCTCAAGCCTTGGCAACCATCAACGCTGCTCAGGAAAACAAACTGCTGATCCCTGATCAGATGGAAGTGATCTGTGTGATCGACACCAAGTACAATGCGATGGTACGACCACAGCTAAGTGCCTTTGCGATTCCTTCATATGACCTTGGTGCGGTCGCGATGCGAATCATGACTAAAATGCTCCATGATGAGATCCTTGAAGACAAGGAGATCGAACTGAGCTATCTGTTTACACCTAGACAATCAACGAAAATTTAGATATCATGAAATCCGGAAAAAAGAACGACGTGCTTTTGAAGTGGTCAGATTCTTTTTTCATTTAAGCTAAAGAGGTGATCATTATGGAGTTTTACCAACAACTAGTATGGCGGGGTCTGGTCAAGGATGTGACT
>CALFEZ010000024.1 GCA_937957895.1 uncultured Erysipelotrichaceae bacterium | reverse complement strand
AGCATTGGCTGTGATGCTGCAACGATTAGAAGAAGAAGGCAAACTGGATGATACTGTGATCGTGCTTTTTTCTGACCATCATATGCTGAAAACACCTTATGATATCATAGACGCATATTCTGATGATGTCGATCGCTTGATCGGATACAACATCCACCACACACCCATGATCATCTACAACCCAACGATCGAATCGAAAACCATCTCTACGATTGCATCCACCAAAGACCTTGTCCCGACTATGGCCAATCTGTTTGATCTTTACCATGACCCAAGAGTGTATGTCGGTGTTGATATCTTCAGTGATGACGTCGATCATTATGTTTTATTTCAAAATGGAGGGTGGCTCATCCAACAAGGATTCTACAATCCTGTTATGGAACAGTTCAATCCATTTGACGGAGAAGACATGATCCAAGACGAGGAAATACTCCGCATGAATCAAATCAGTCGATCGATGTATGAACTTTCGGAAGCTTTGTTTCAAACAGATTATTTTCGATATCGGAGTTTTGTCAAAAAACCGGTATTTGATCTTCAATCCATTCAGTAACGACCCCATATCGGGGTTTTTTCTTCATGACATTTGATCTTAAAAGCGTTACAATAATCATGAAAAAGGAAATGTCACACCATGGATCAAGAACAATCATTTATTCAAGCAACAGTACCTTTTTTTGAAGGAACCTTGTCCATCAAAGGAACTGAAGAAGCAGTTTTTGAGATCGATTATACGACAAAAAAACTAGTACCTTCACCCGGAAAAGGGGAAGTAGCCAAAGCAGCCAGGCAGTTTGAGCAGTACCGGGATCACCAACGCCAGCAATTTGATTTTCATTACATCATCCATTCCAGCTCTTTTTTTAAAAAAGTGTTCGAAAAACTTGCCAACATACCATATGGCCATGTGGTTTCCTATCAACAGCTGGCAGCGATCAGCGGTTCACCCAAAGCAGCCAGAGCGGTTGGTCAAGCCATGGCCAACAACAAACTCATGATCGTGATCCCTTGTCATCGTGTCATTGCTGCGGATCATAGCCTTGGTGGTTTTAGCGGAGGATTGGATCTCAAACGAGCTTTGTTGGAGCATGAAGGTATCACCTTGTGAAACGCAGACTCGATCAGGAGATGTTTAAGGCCATTTATCATGCAACGTTTAGTGAACTGAGCAAGTTTGTGTATTTTCGTGTCAAAAGACTCGAAGATGCTCAAGACATCGTACAACATGTGTACATGGATTATTATCAGCATGTCTTTTTAAGGGACAAACAACCTCAAAACGTTCAAGGATATCTCAAACAAATGGCAAGTCATATGATATCCAAGTATTATCAACATGAGCAATGGACCATCTCCAACACTGAACTAACCGAAGAGTTGATCGACAACATCCCATCCGAGCATGATGTCGAATCCGATGTCTTTGAAAGGTTCACGCAACAGCATCTTTGGAAAACCGTACGAAAACTCGATTCGATGGAAGAAAAGATCATTATCGCTAAATTCAGATTCGATATGACATTCAAAGAAATTGCCCAAACACTGTCACTCAGTGAGAATACGATCAAAACAAAATATTACCGAGCATTGGAAAAATTGAAAAATATGCTCGAAGATGAAACTTTTTAAACAAAACCCTCCTTATAGATAGTGAAAGGCTTACAAGGAGGTTTTTTATGGAATCACTTAAAAAAAGCATTCAAAAAAATGCATTCAACAGCGACAACATGTTT
>CALFEZ010000023.1 GCA_937957895.1 uncultured Erysipelotrichaceae bacterium | reverse complement strand
TGATGTCGACCTGAGTACCATCCGGTAAAAACGGCATGTCTTCGACCGGCAAGATCTTGGAGATGACACCTTTGTTTCCGTGTCGCCCTGCCATCTTGTCTCCTTCGGAGATCTTCCGTTTTTGAACGATGTACACTTTGACTACTTCATTGACTCCCGGAGGCAGATCATGACCATGTTCGCGCTTGAACTCACGTACTGCCTGGACGATGCCACTTCCGCCATGAGGAACTTTCAGTGAGTTGTCTCTGACTTCACGGGATTTCTCACCAAAGATCGCCAAAAGCAGTTTCTCTTCGGGAGAGATTTCACTTTGGCCCTTTGGAGTGACTTTCCCGACAAGGATGTCTCCTTCTTTGACCTCTGCCCCGACCATGACGATGCCGCGCGCGTTCAAATGACGGCACGCATTTTCGGACACGTTGGGGATGTCACGGGTGATCTCTTCCGGACCAAGTTTGGTTTCTCTTATTTCAATATCGTATTCTTCGATATGGATCGAAGTATACACGTCATCACGTACCAAACGTTCGGACATGATGACAGCATCTTCATAGTTATACCCATACCATGTCATAAAGGCAACGGTAACGTTTTGTCCGAGTGCCAGTTCTCCATGATGCATGGCAGGTCCATCAGCCAGGACATCTCCGGCATGGATCATTTCACCTTTTCTGACAAGTGGTGTCTGATTGATGCTGGTTCCTTGGTTGGATCGTCTGAACTTTTGTAGGGTATAGATCTTTTCATTGTTTCGTTCGCTTACGACGATTTTTTTACCATCGACATACGTGACCACACCGTCATTTTCAGCGATGATGGCGCTACCGGAGTCTTTCGCTACGCGATATTCGATCCCGGTCCCCACATAAGGAGAATCTGGTTTGATCAAAGGGATCGCCTGACGCTGCATGTTGGCTCCCATCAAAGCACGGGAAGCATCGTCATTTTCCAAAAACGGGATGGCTGCGGTCGCGACTGAAACGATTTGTTTGGGGCTGACATCTGCCAGCTCGACTTCTTCACGGTTCTTTAGGGTGTTTTCCCCTTTATAGCGGACGACGACTTCATCATTGACAAGTCTGCCGTTGATCACTTCGTTTGCCTGTGCGATGACATAATCCAGTTCATCGTCACTGGAAAGATAGATGACATCTTCGGTGACGGTGCCGTCTTTGTTGACGACACGATATGGTGTTTGGATAAATCCATATTCATTGACACGTCCATAGGTCGTCAAGTTGGAGATCAATCCGATGTTTGGACCTTCGGGCGTCTCGATCGGACAGATACGGCCATAGTGAGAACTGTGAACGTCACGCACTTCATATCCGGCACGCTCTCTTGTCAGACCACCCGGACCCAATGCTGAAATACGACGTTTGTTGGTGAGTTCTGCCAGTGGGTTGGTTTGATCCATAAACTGTGAAAGCTGACTGCTGGAGAAAAACTCCTTGATGGCAGCTGTCAACGGACGGATGTTGGTCAGGTTTTTGGGAGTCAGCTGGGCGGTCTCGGTGATCGACATCCGCTCTTTGACGACTCTTTCCATCCTGGATAGACCGATCCTGAACTGATTTTGGATCAGTTCTCCGACAGTACGGATGCGACGATTGCCAAGCTGGTCGATGTCATCGACATCGCCCACGCCATCATACAACGTCAGCAAATAATCAAACGATGCATACATATCCGAGACAGTCACGGTCTTGGCATTGCTTAGAGGGTCCAATCCAAGGACTTTGACCGGGGTATTGCTCTTTTCGGGAGTCACATAGATTTCCTGAAGAGCGGCTCCGATCAGCCAGACTGCCACGTCTTTGTTGGCGGCAGCGGCTTTGACCACGGCTTCGGACTGTTTGATCGTCAAGGTTTGTTTGGTGTTGTTTTCTTCACGGAAAACATATGGTTTGACAACTTCCTTTTTATCAACGACAAGATCATCGCCATCGATAAGGATACGACCAAGAGTATACAAGCGTTGTCCATAGTTAAGGACAGCCCGAGCATTTTCATGATCAAGCGTCACCTTCTTGGCAATGATGCCGGCATAGATGAAAATCGGTTGATCGATCGAACTTAGTACTTTGACATCTTGTTCAGTGAGAACTCTTCCGGATGGGTATAGGACACCATCATGTTCAAAGTCTTTGGCAACGATGCGTCCCAAAAGGGAAAGATGCATGTTGGTCGATACTTCTATGACATCCGGATGTTCAAACAAATGATTGAGTGGGAAAGCCTGCATGTAAACACCCGTGCTGAGTACTTCTTTGAGGGTGTCGCGTTCTCTTCGTTTGATGAAGGTTCCGGATGGATAGATCAACTTGTTGTTGTGGTCATGGATATCCATGGCCAATGTGGATCCTTCGATCCTGGATGCGGCAGACAGTTTCTTTTTGAGTTTGTATCTTCCTGCCTTGGTCAAGTCATAACGACGGTGATCAAAGAACTTGGCGTTCATCAGGTTGATCGCCCCTTCGATGGTCGCGACTTCGTCGGAACGTTGGTTTTCATAGACCGAAAGCAATGCTTCATGAGTGGTCTTGATCTTATCGGCAACCAAAGTGTTGGTGATCTCTTCGTAGTTGCCAAACAATCCATTATATAAAAGGATATAATTGTTCAAAAACTCACGGGGTTCGCCGATGACTTCCACATCTTCAAGGATCGGCAAGTTCATGGCTTGCATAAATCGTTTGAAGTCGCCGGTTTCAAGCGCATCTTCCCCTTTTTCAAAATCCAGGGACATCCCGATGGCTTTTAGCAAGATCGTAGACAAAATTTTGCGTTTGCGGTCGACTCTCATGTTGATGATGCGTCCGAGTGCTTGTTTTTTGGCATCGGTCAAAAGCTCCAGCCACGTTCCGCGACTGGGGATCAGTTCTGATTGATAGATATCCTTTAGACCTTTGTCTTCGGATGAAATCTCATAATACGCTCCCGGAGAGCGAACGATCTGTGAAACGATGACACGTTCGGCACCATTGACGATAAAAGTACCGGAATCGCTCATAAGTGGGAAATCGCCCAAAAAGACATCCTCAAACTTCTCGATGACTTCACCGGTTTGAGAATCAAGGATGGACAATTTCATTTTTGCTTTTAATGGAGCCGCATAGTTGGCTTCTCGGATTTTGCATTCAAGGACATCGTATTTCGGTGTTCCGAATTCGTAATCGACAAATTCCAGTTTGATGGACTCACTGTAGTTTTTGATCGGATAGATCTCATCGAAGACCTCTCTGATCCCTTCTTGTTGAAACCATTTGAATGAATCGGTTTGTATTTCTACCAGATTGGGAAGGTCTAGTTCTCCGCTTACTTTCGAGTAGTTGCGTCGAACTGCTTTATTTCCAAATTTCGACAGCTTATAAGTTTGGTTTTCCTTCATGCATGTCTTCCTTTCCCTATTCGTAAGACGCCAAAAGGCAGTCTGCTTTTTTAAAAATTTCGTATTATTATGCAATTTATTATATTATCAAATATAACCAGTGATGTCAAACTTTTTCGCAGGACAATATCCAGTACCCTGTAGAGTTACAATTGATGTGAGACTTTCCAACTAAAAATAGAAAAGCGAATGG
>CALFEZ010000022.1 GCA_937957895.1 uncultured Erysipelotrichaceae bacterium | reverse complement strand
CCACGGTGATCCATCGACCGGCAGACACCTATTTAAACCGAATCGTCATCGATGTTGGTTTGGATCAAGGGGTACTTGTTGATTCGGCAGTGATCACCCCTAAGGGGTTGATCGGGAAAGTCGAAAGTGTGGGAGCAAATCATTCCATCGTCCGTTTGCTTTCCACCCAGTCAGATAACAATCGAGTGGCAGTGCGCATCCAGTTATCACCGGCTCTTACCGCAGAAGCGATCTTGCAGCGCTATGATGCCAACAAAGGTGCTTTCAAATTGACTTTGCTTGATACCAATGCAACTATCAGTATCGGAAATACTGTGATTACCTCTGGTTTGGGAGGGGTTTTTCCGTCAGGCTTGTTAGTAGGGACTGTAAGTGAGATCGAACAGCTTCCCAACAGCATCGCCATCAATGTATTCGTAACCCCTGCAGCTGATTTTTACAGGTTTGATTATGTATTGGTCATCCATCGGAACATCCCGGAGATGACTCCATGACGGCCTTATTCATCATGTTTACTTTGATGATCGACATGTTTGTTTCAAGCATCGTGTTCAGTGATTTTTCGTTGCGTGGATTTGTGTTTGTCCCATCAACGACGTTGTTGTTTTTACTCTTTATTTTGATGCATCAAAAAGAGCAGAAAGTATTTTTATGGGGGATGATCAGCGGATTGCTGATCGACTTGATTAATCATTCGATGCTGTTTTCTCATGCTCTTGTGTTTTTGATCATCTTGTTTGTTTTAAAGGAGTATCAAAGACATTTTAGCGATACGTTCATCGAGATCATTTTGATGGGATTGATCGCTATCTTTCTCAAAGAGGTCGTTTTTATGTTATGGTATATGTCACAAGGTGTTTTTCAGCTATCGCTGTTATCGTGGTATGCCGTTCGACTGTTTGTGACGATGATGGGCAACATTCCATTGATATGGATCGCTTATCTTATGTCGCTCAAGTATCAAAAAACTTTGAAGAAACAGAAAATCAAAATGCAAAGATCTGAATCACATCTGTGGGCTTTTATAAGAGAATGACAAAACCATATGGTGTGGATTGTGCTATAATTCTTAGAAAAGGAGCTTATAAGTGAAAAGATTCCTCCAGTTACTGATCGTAATGATGATCTTATCGACATTAAGTGGCTGCACTACCAAAAGACCGATCGTGTGTGTCACTGCATATCCTATCCAGTTTTTGGTAGAACGCATTGGCGGAGATCGCGCCGATATTTGCTATCTGACTGATGGAGATATCATGCAGCGTGCACAGGTGGTCGATGATTACAGAGATTTGATCGATAGTGCTGATCTGATCATCACCATGGGTGAACTGGAACCTTATATGGAGTTGATTCGCCCGGAAGTACGCTCAAGCGATGCCGCTTTGATGGATCTTGTTTCACAAGCTGCGGTATACGAGTTCAAACGATTCACTCAGGTTCGTTTGGGAACCAACATCGTTTTTCTTGAATCACCATACTACGAGGGTATTGCATTTGATCGCATCGACGTTTATCAAATGGATCCTGTTTTGTGGATGGATCCGATCGCCATGACGTCCATGGGTCGAATGATCCGAGACTGGCTGATATCGTATTATCCTGAAGATGAACGGTTTTTCAGGGAGAACTTCAGACAACTTGAAAGCGATCTTGTTCGTCTTGATTCCGAGTTTCAGCTATTGAAAAACCAAAGTTTAAGCATTCGATTTGTTTCGATCACCCCAAGTTTTGGTAACTGGCAGCGTGCTTACGGTGTTGATGTGTATCCAATTATCCTTTCACGGTATGGTGTGATCCCCAATGGGGCTCAAATGGAGTTGATTTTTGAGCGAATCCGCAATGATGACGTCAAATACATCGCGTTTGAACCCAATCTGACGCCAGAACTAAGAGAGCTCTATGAGTATGTTCGAGATGAGTTGGGGTTGATCCAAGTAAACATCAGCAATTTGATGACTTTGACACAAAATGATATAGATGAAAACAAAGATTACTTTACGATCATGTACGAGAATCTGTCCTTCTTGGAATCCATCGCTGAATGACCTCGCAAGAGGTTTTTTTCTTAGATACCAAAGGATGTATGATACAATGATGTCGGAGGATTTTTATGAAAGACTTATTGTTGGTGGATGCCAATTCCATGATTTTCAGAGCTTATTATGCCACTGCATATGGTCGGATGATGACGACATCGAAAGGGCAACCGACCAATGCATTGTTTGGATTTGCATCCATGGTGTTCAAAGCATTGGATATGATCAAACCGGATGCCGTGCTCTTTGCTTTTGATGCAAAAGCAAAAACATTCAGACACGAACGATATGAAAACTACAAAGGTACTCGCATCGACATTCCTCAGGAGTTGATCGATCAGTTTGCTTTGGTCAGAGAATATTTGGATGCATTTGATGTCGTTCGTTATGAAATCGACGGATTTGAAGCAGATGACATCATCGGAACCATGGTGAAACAATATCCCGATGTCAAGAAGATCATTCTGACAAGTGACAAAGATCTTTTGCAACTGATCGATGATCAGACTTCGGTGTTGCTGATGAAAAAAGGCATCACAGAAACGCAGTTGGTGGATCAGCGTGTCTTAGAACAAGAATATGGATTGAAACCATTTCAAATCATTGAAATGAAATCACTGATGGGAGACAGTTCGGATAACATCCAAGGTGTCAATGGGATCGGGGAGAAAACTGCTAAGAAGCTTTTGGAAGATTATCAGACACTTGATGGAGTCTATCAACATCTCGATCAACTCAAAGGTAAACTCAAGGAAAGGTTGATAGAACAGAAAGAGCAGGCATACTTGTCACATCATCTGGCAACGATCATTCAGGATGTGCCACTGAAGATTACACAGCAACAACTGATCTTCACCCCGGATTGGCAAAATACGGCGAAGTTTTTCAGGACATATGAAATGGATAGCCTGGTACAAGCGATTGCATCGTTTGAAACATCTTCCACATCCGAAAAAAAGATATCATGGGTAAAACTAGATGATGGTTTTTTTGTGGATGGCTGCTTTATCATGGCAGGAGCATTTACCAATGATCAGGGAATCAAGTCAGCAGATTGTTTCTTGATCGTAAATGATCAAAGGATCGCGAAAGTAAACATCGATCAAGTTTCAGAGACATTTAAATCGTGGGCATCATCATCATTTGAGAAACGATGTTTTGATGCAAAGTCATTGTATCACCTGGCAGATCAGCATGGTTATTCGTTGAACAACATCCAAGATGATGTTTGGCTGATGAGTTTTTTGGATAACACTTCTTTGTCATCTTTGGATAAGATCAAAGACTACTGGCAAATCCCGATCGACAAGCAAAACATCCTTGAAAGTGACGGTGCTTTTGCTTTGGAAGCACATCGACGTTATCCGATGTTAAAAACAAAATTGCAAGAGAACGATCTTTATGATCTATACCGTGATATTGAGTTCAAACTGATCGCACCACTTTTTGAGATGGAAAGAAACGGCGTGTTGGTGGATGTTACTACGTTAAACCAGATCAACGAACAAACCAAAGAGAAACTGCAAGTGCTGGAAAAGGCCATTTTCAAACACACTGATGAACCTTTCAATATCAACTCTCCCAAGCAACTTGCTGAAGTGCTTTACGATCAGCTTGATTTGCCTGCACCGAAAAAGCGATCAACTGCCATCGATGTGTTGGAATCATTGGTTGATGATCACCCCATCATCACGGAGTTGATCGAGTATCGAAAATACCAGAAGTTTTTTAGCACCTATACCGTAGGACTTCAAAAATACATTCGTGAAGACTCAAAAATCCACACGGATTTCAATCAATGTGTCACACAAACAGGCAGACTTTCTTCAAATCATCCCAACATGCAAAATATTTCCATCAAAAGTGAAGAAACAGCGATCATCCGGAAAATCTTCGTTGCGGAACCTGATTCTGTCCTTTTGGCTGCCGATTACTCCCAAATCGAACTGAGGTTGTTGGCGCATCTTGCTGATGAAACAGCCATGATCGAAGCCTTCAAAGAGGACATCGACATCCATACCCAAACAGCCATGGATGTATTTGGAGTTCCGTTCAACGAAGTGACTGCTGCCATGAGAAGACAGGCTAAAGCGGTAAACTTCGGTATCATTTATGGAATGTCTGATTTTGGATTAGCCAATCAACTGCAGGTTTCCCGAAATGAAGCAAACAAGTTTCTGCAAGCTTACCATCGTTCCTATCCCAATATCACACGGTATATGGATGAGATCGTTGCTTT
>CALFEZ010000021.1 GCA_937957895.1 uncultured Erysipelotrichaceae bacterium | reverse complement strand
AAACATGGCTTGGTACTATGATGCTGACTTCGAACGATTGAACAAGCCCCACATCCGACAAGTGATCGAAGGGGGATATCGATATCAGGATTTCATCGTTCGATGCAGATTAGCCAACATCGATCCCATGATCATCGATGGTGACAAAGACGAGTTTTTAGCTGCTGATAAGATCGATTTTTCCAAGATAGACACCATATATGTGCTTTATGGAACAAAAAACATGAAAGAAGCCAACCAGGTCAAAGAGCGTTTGATCATTAAAGCCAACATGGAGGTAATGTCATGATCATCGAAGTATTGTATCCGGATGCCGGGATGTTGTTTGGCGATCGTGGCAATGTGCATTACCTGCAACGCGTGTTACCGGAATCAACGTTCATTTTCACCCAGTACCCAAAAAAGCCATATTTTGTCAAAGAATCGGTCGACATGGTCATCATGGGACCGACTTCAGAAAAGTGGCAACTCAAGATCATTGAGTTGTTACGGCCATATCAAACGCGTATCATCGACATGATCGCTGATGACGTCTTCTTTTTGATCACCGGCAATGCGTTGGATGTATTTGCCAAGCACATCGAAGATGAGTACGGTAACATCCATCCCGCATTGGACATCTTTGACTTTACCGTCAAAACCAACCAGATGAAGCGTCTCAATGATCGGATCTTGGGAACATTCAAAGACATCATCATGGTTGGTTTCAAAACGCAGTTTGATCAAGCTTACGGCAACAATCATGACCATTACTTCATCAAGATCGTCAAGGGATTTGGTTTTAATCTTGACTCAACTTATGATGGAATCCAATATCGGAACTTTTATGGAACGCACATGATCGGTCCATTATTGATACTCAATCCATTGTTTACGAAACATCTGGTAGAAAGCATGGTAAAAAAGCCAGTGGTGTTGCCCTTTTTCGAAGAGATGATGGAAGCATACAAAACCCGGATTAGAGAGTTCAACGATCCGAAAAAAGACAGCCATGGATAAAAAAAGCCGGATCATTTCCGGCTTATTTCTTGATAATGGCTGATACATTGGAACTGGTAGGCATATACGACTCCGGCAGGATATAGACGGGGATGTTTTGTTTGATGCACATTTCGGCAAGATCATCGTACACATCGTTTTGGGTGTCTGCATCGATGAACTTGTTGTTTTCCCAGTCGATGGAACCGAATAGTTTCTTGCGATCTTGGATGTAGAGTCGATCGATGTTGTTTTCTTGAATGGCAGCGATGATCTCATTGATTTGATCTGAAAATCTTCCTGATGAAATAGCTGATTTAGCTTGTCTTTGGATGTCCAGATAATGTGTGTTTTGATGTCGTTTCATAATTTCATGACCTTTGGATTTCATCTCATCCAATGTCAGTGACTCAAAGGACGTCTCGATGCCTTCTTTCAACAAGTTCTTATCTTTGGCAAATCGGCGGTACATCTGTTGGTTTTTGGCGAGTGAACATAAGATCAACGGGAATGGACGATCACCGGTGATGTACTGGGTGATGGTCTTGTCCACGTAGCGGAAAAACTTCTCACTATCAAGATCGGACTCTTCCTTTTTACCACCATGACCATGAAAGGTACCACGATTGGATACATGACTGTAGTTTCCATGGGT
>CALFEZ010000020.1 GCA_937957895.1 uncultured Erysipelotrichaceae bacterium | reverse complement strand
TCGCAAACGTTTGATTGTTGACGGAGACCAATAAATACACTTGATTGCCGCCTCCGGAAGTACCCGGAGCACCGCATGTGTTGCCTAACCAGCCATAGGTTGGACAACGATCGGCACGATAGATGACGACCCCGTTGGCAACTGCAAGCAACGGAGTTCCCACCGGTGCTGAAAGGTCGATCCCAAGATGGATGCCTCCGCTAGGATAATACCATGCTCCGGCGCTTACTCTAAATCCGCCGGAGATCGGTCGGATCCATCCTGCAGACGGAACGATGGCATTGAGCGCAGCCGAAATCAGTTTGATCTGATCTTGTACGGCTTTTAAATCAGCAACCGCTTCCTGTTCCATCTTCATCAAGACAGATTCCTGACGTCTGAACTCGATGATGATCGTTTCGACCTGGGTCTTCAATCCTTCTACCGTTTCCTGATTGAGGATCAGGTTCGCACGGTTGTCTTCCAAAACGTTTCGTTGTCTTTCCAGTTCGATCTTGTCTGCCTCCACCTGTTCCATTTCCATTTGGAGGATCCTGATCTGTTCTTTGTCGTAATATGTGATATCACGAAGCCCTTCGATCCTTCTGACAAGATCGGTAAAGGTGGATGCTCCCATGATGATATCGATGTATCCGTTGATACTGAAAAATCCCTGCATGGACAACATCCGGTTTTGGATGCTTTCATCACGCTCACGGATCACTTGTTCCAAGATTTCGATCTCTTCGATCAGCTCTTCGATGCTGAGTGCCATCCCTTCGATTGATAAATTGAGCACTTCGATCTGTCGTTCAAGTTCCGTGATCTGTTGTTCGTAAGTACTTATCTGGCGGGTATATTTCAAGATATCTCCGCGAATGTTAGAAATATCGCTGCGGATATTGTCAAGCTCTTTTCTGGCATTGATGGCTTCCTGGTTGATGTGTTCCTGAAAGGCACGACATATTGCCGCATTCTCTTTGGCAGTCGTGGTAAAGCACAGGTTCTCATAGTATTCTCGACGCTCGTCAAAATCATTGGCGACCGTCAAGATCGTCGATTGGAAAATCAAAGCTAGTGCAATGAGTACAGCACTGATTTTGTATCGTGAGTTTCTCATCGTTTCCACCTCAAATGTTTTGCCACTGAGATATAACTGCCAACACTTCCCACTACGATCGCGACGACCATCAATATCCCGGATAGTTGTACTACCAGAGGCATCGGTGGCAACATCTGAAACATCGGAGTGAACAGTTCACCTTCCAAAAAGTCATATAGAAATACATAGCCGGTAACGGTCATTCCAATCGGCAATAATGAACCGAGCAACCCGATCAATGCTCCTTCAATGATAAAAGGGATCCGGATGAACCAGTTTCTGGCTCCGACCGTTCTCATGATCGTGATTTCTTTTTGACGTGTGGCTATCGATAACTTAATTGTATTCGAAATCAAAAATAATGCAACCAGACCCAACCCGGCGATCAATGCATAAACGCCGTTTCTGACATTGACCAACAGATCCATCAGTTCCAGTACCTTGACTCCGCCAAACTGGACGGCTTCCACCCCTTCGATGACTCTGATCTGGTTGGAGATCGCTTCCACGCTTTGACCTTGTTCGATGCTGACCAGATAAGCCATCCTTAATGGATTGTTTTCCCCGCGATAGCTTTCAAAGATGCTGCCGTCATCTCCAAAGGATTCGATGAACTTGTCCAGTTCATCGTCTTTGGATGAAAACTCGATTTGTTCGACTCCGGATATGAGGTTGATCCGTTGATATATCGCATCAAGATCTTCCTGTGATTCATGAGTCTGACGTATTTTGACATGGATATTGACCGTTTCTTCGATACCGAAAGTGAATTGTTCGATGTTGACGGTGACGACCAAAAACACACTGACAAACAACAGAGTCACTGTAATCGAAGAGATGCTGGAGAGGGTCATGGCCATGTGCCTAAACAATCCTACAAATGCTTCTTTAAAAGGTCTTATGATCCTAAACATGATGGAGGTATCCTCCTGAGATCAAATCAGCAACGACATGTCCGTCTTCCAAGGCAATGGTCCTTTTTCGAAATTGATTGACAAGCGGAAGGTCATGAGTGACCATCACGATCGTGGTTTGTTCTTCCTTGTTGATCATATCAAGCAGTTCCACGATCTCTTTGGATTTATCAGGATCGAGGTTTCCCGTCGGTTCATCGCAAATGAGTACTTTGGGTTTGTTGGCGATCGCTCGTGCTATCGCAACCCGCTGGGCTTGCCCTCCGGATAACTGGTCAGGATAAGCATTGTGTTTGTCGCTTAGTCCGACCAACGCCAATACTTCACGCACCCGTTTTCTTTTGATGACCGTCGGTGTGTGGATGACTTCCAAAGCAAATGCAACATTTTCAAACACCGTCTTTTTTTCCAGGAGCTTGAAATCCTGAAAAACGACACCGATATTGCGTCGATAGAGCGGTACTTTTGAATGCCGCAGTTTCCCGACATTGATGCCTGCTACTTCCACCAGACCCTTTGTCGGTATTTCTTCCCCATTGAGAAGCTTGATGATCGTGGACTTACCGGAACCGGTAGGACCGATGATATAGACAAATTCGCCCTGCTCAACTGTCAAATCGATATTATAAAGAGCATTGACGCCATTTTTATAGGTTTTGTATACGCCGCGCATGATCAGCATTGACTCACATCCAATCTTTTTAACATTTTATCATAGATCGATCAACACATGATGTGAAAATGCAATGATTCACACCTTGTAATCGAAAGAAAATCCATATCCGGCAACCTCGGTCGCATCCGAGACGATCAAAAAAGCATGTTTGTCGATCTCGTGGACGATCCGGTTGAGAGTAGGATACTGGTTTTTCATGATGACAGTCAGGATGACCGGCTTTTGATCACCGGTAAACCCGCCTCGGGCTTCGATCAAGGTCGTGCCTCGATCAAGATGTTCGTGGATGTATGCGATGATCTCGTCATACTTTTCGGAAATGATGTAAACGGTTTTGGCATTTTGGCCACCAAAAACAAGTACCTTATTGATGGCGAATGCAGCTGCCCATACCGAAATAAACCCTACCAGCACTGCTTGCAGACCGTATGTCCAAAGTCCCAATGCTACCGTGAGTCCATCCACGATCAATACCCAGGTGGCGATTTCGATATGTGTGTACTTATGCAGCACCAGCGGTGGCACATCCATGCCTCCGGTACTCGATCCGGTTCTTAAGACCATCCCCACGCCGATACCTGCCAAAAGCCCACCATAGAGACTTGCAAGGATCGGATCTACGCCGATGTCCAGACCGGTGTTAGTAAACGACAAGAAAAACGGATACAAAAAAGTGCTGATCGCCGTGGAGATCGCAAAGTTTCTTCCCAGTACCAACGCACCAACGATAAACAAGCCAATGACAAGGACATTGATGGTAAGAGTCGGATCGATCTGGATCAATGGCTCCAATGCCACGGCGATTCCTGCCACTCCTCCTGATAGGATGTTGTATGGAAGGATGAATGTACCGACTGCCAAAGCCAATAAATAGTTCCCTGCGAT
>CALFEZ010000019.1 GCA_937957895.1 uncultured Erysipelotrichaceae bacterium | reverse complement strand
ATGGGACAATGCGAAGGAAGCTTTGAGTTCTGGAACCACCTTTGAAGATGTCGCCAAAGAGTTTTCTGATGATACCACAAGTGCTATTCAGAATGGTTATCTTGGTTATATGGACGCCAACACCAATTTTGTTCCTGAGTTTTTAGTAGCTGCATTATTATTGGATGATGAGAACCCTTTAAGTGATTGGGTAAAAACCACCTACGGTTATCATCTGATTAGACTTGATTCTACTGACATCGATAAACTTCGCGATGATGAAGGTTTTAAAATAGCATTGATCTCAGCAAATGCCCAAACGCAAAGGAAAATGATCTGGGAGTATGCCAAAGAACTGGGTATTTCTTTCCATGATAACGAGAACTTACAACAGCAACTTGAGACCTTCATTTACGGAACGGAGGAGCAATAACATGAAAAAAATACTATTTATATCCATTGCTTTGATGTTGCTGGCAGGTTGTACTGACGCAAGAGTCAATGTCAAAAACCCTAAAGAAAACATGATTACTGTGGGGGATGTCTCATATACCAAAGGTCACCTTTTCTCAATGATGATCAGTCAGGATCCTGGATCTCTGGTTATCGAAATGGCAAAACGTATCATTCTCGATGAAGAATACCCCATTGATGATGATGTACGTGCAAAAGCTCAAGAAGAACTTGAGTATGTCAAAGAGATTTTCGGTGATGCCTTTTTAAGAAACATCGCATTGTATGGTTTTACAACTGAAGAAGACTATTTTGAAAGAGCATTGCTCCCAGGTGCACAAGAATCACTGCTTGTACAAAGATTTATCGAAGAGAATTTTGATATGATCACTGCCAAATACACACCGAGAAAAGTACGGATCATTGAGTTCAATGAACTTCCTGATGCCACTGATGCACTCGAAGCTATCAAGGCAGGCGGAAATGTGGAAGAAGTTGCCAAGGAATACTCCACATCATTAGCATACAAAGGTGAGTTACGATTGGTGCATTCCGAAAGTGGTTTGCCATCCGATGTGGATGCATTTGTTAAGCAAAGTGATGTGCCTACTTTAACCAGCACTCCAATCGAACAAAAATCAACAGGGAAATTCTATGTTGTCCAGATCGTCGAAGTCGTTGCAACACGATTTAAAGATGAGATCATCGATGAACTATCCTCCCTGAACTCCATCAATCAATTGATGTTCGTTGAGTTCTTCAAAAAAGGAGAGTTTAACGTATATGATAAAAATGTTTTTGATTCAATCAAACAAAACAACAAGGATTATTTACCTGACCGCTAGAAATAGCGGTCTTTTTATTTTATGATGATTCTAGGAGGAAATTGAAATGTGTCTTTTTTGTAAAATCATTAATAAAGATATCCCAGCACATATTGTCTATGAAAATGATGATGTCATGGCGATATTGGATATTTCTCAAGTAACAAAGGGTCATACGCTGGTCATTCCCAAAATCCATGTTGAAAACTTCTTAGAATGTCCGGATCATGTATTGCATGAAGTCGCATCTGTTTCAAGAGATTTGGGTGAGAAAATAATGAATAATCTGCATGCAAAAGGAATGAATATACTTTCAAATGCCAAAGAGATTGCAGGTCAAACGATCATGCACTATCACGTGCATTTGATACCTCGTTATGATGAACAAGATGGTATAAAGATTCAATTTCGAGCTTCCGATGACCCCGCTCTTGAAGAAATAGCAGCTGAAGTCAAAAAGTAGAGATGACCAAATCGATCATCTCTCAGAGAGTTGACAAACACATTTGTTTGAAGACTCTTTTTTTTATTATGATAAAAAAAGAAGACAAGCTTCAATTTTTAGTTTTACTTACTCCTGTAGAAACTCCTGTTTTCTAATGAGAATATCCTTTGTGAGAATGATTGTGGTTCAGTTGATTCATACATTTTCTCAAACATGTTCATTCTGGCATCGAGATTATCGATTAGATTAAGCACTTCAGCTTCAGCAATAAGTGGCAGTACGGGTGATCCGTACTCGTATTGACCATGATGAGATAGAACCATATGAGAAAGCAATATGATTTGTTCTTTGTCTTGCCAATCATTGCTGACGGCAATTTCATGAATGATCGAGTGGATCATTGAGATATGACCAAGTAACTTACCCTTTAGCGTATACTCAGTCAATATTGGCCCTGACAACTCCAAGACTTTCCCTATATCATGCAAAATGATTCCAGCCATCAATAAATCGCGATCCAACAAAGGGTACTTTGATGCAACAAAATCACCAATTTCAATCATTGCCACGACATGAGTGGCTAATCCGCCTTTGAAATCATGATGGTTTCGAGATGCAGCTGGATACTCATAGAATGATTCTTCATATCGCATAAAAACCTGTCTAGTAATACCCATTAAAATCTCATCGGATATTGAGTCAATCGTTTTTTCGATTTTGTCTTTGAGGTGCTCGATCGGTATGTCAGTCTCTTCTACAAAACTTGATATCTGATGTTCCTCATCCGGAATCGATATGTTGTGTACTCTCAATTGCAGCACATTGCGATATTTTAGGACTTCTCCAACAACGTGCAAAATAGCTCCGGGTTTTGCGATTGAAACTTGATCTTCTTTAACATCCCACAATTTTCCATCGATCGAGCCACTTTTATCTTGCAAAACCAATGATAAATACGGAGCTCCTGAAGTTGTCACTCCCTGTGTTACTTGAGCCACCAATAAAGGGAAATCTACTCTTTCCTTTTCACTCAACTGGTTTATTGTTTTCAAAATCATACTCTCCTTCCAATTCGTCCACGATTTTCTTTATCAACTCAAACTCGAACCCTTTCACCGCCAGTGCATTTGACAGTTTTCGCCTTTGACCAAGTTTGTTTTTTAGCCCTTTTGCTTTTAGCTGTTTATGAATCCGAGTTGCATATCTTCTGCAGTTTTCCTCTTCATACTCGTACTCCTGAGTGAAGTCCAACATTGCTACAATGGCATATGCTGTTGTGACATCATAACCTTCAGAGACAAGTTTACGGATGATTTTATCCTTTTTTGCTCTTACAGAATAATCATGAATCTTTTCCTTATGTTTGTTGGCAAGTCTGAGAGCATTTTCCAATTCAAATTGCGAATCGTCATCAAGCATGTTCTGCTCGATCAAATGAGGTGGAATTCCTCTTTTGGTCAAATGATCAATGATTTTATTCCGACCTAACAGAAGTGAACGATAGTATGAGATGGTCGATTGTACGAACTTCTCGTCATTGACCAGACCTTGTTTTTCCAGTATGTCTACGATCGTATTCATTTGTGATGCATTTAAATTTGTTTTCTCCGCTAGTGTATCATATATCTCTTTTCGCGTACGATCTTTGTATTTAAGTTTCTTGATACACTCTTTATACGCTAAAGCCAGTCTTTCATCTTCACTAAGATGCTCCAAATCATTGTTGCTCATCATCATGTTCTCTTTGATCCCTTTTTCATTTATACTCTCTAGTAAAAGTATGTACTCTATTTTCTCATATACATTGCTCAAATACACTTTGGCATATCCATCTTTATAATGGACTTTCTCTACCACATAAGATGAGTGGTACAATTTTTGTGCTCTTTTATATACCTCTTCGATGCGAGAAGCAAAGTTCCTTCGATCATAGATACTTACCAAATCTTTGGCTTTCATGCTCATCCATTCTTGTTCTTCCTTTGGGAGCATGAAATATCGGATGATCGATGCAGCCATGGAATGTGCATCTTCAAAGTAATGTCCGGTTTCATCGTCGATTACCAAATCACTGATCACATGATCAAATCGTGCAAACACCGGTAATCCACTGGCCATGGCTTCGATGAATGTCAATCCTTGTGTCTCCGTAAGTGAAGCTGATACAAACACATCAGACAAATGATATACTGCCGGTATCTGATCACTTGGCACTTTACCGATGAATTTTACCTGATTTTCCAGGCCAAGTCTTTTGACTTTTGACTTAAGTTCTTCCTCACTTGGTCCACCACCTGCAATCAGAAGTTTTATCTCAGGATGAGAGTTTCCAATAATTTCAAACCCTTCAATTACCAAGTCGATACTCTTTTCTTTTGCCAATCTCCCAACATAAACTACGATCCGATCTGTATCTTTAAAGCCAGCTTTCTCTTTGAATGACTCTATTGCTTTGAGATCCTTTTTATTCTTGTCGAATCTCTCCAAGTTCAAACCGGTAGGAACTACAAAAATCTCTCTTTTGATACCATATCGCAAAAGCATTTCCTTTGTTTTTTCCGATGGAGCAACAATGACGATACTGGATGATCCAAAAATCCTGCTCAATCTGACAACAGTCTTTTTTGCCAATGTCTCCACTGATTTGAGATTGAACATATTAACATAGTGAGTATAGTCCTCATATGTCGTATGGTAAGTTGACACGATCGGCAATTTGAGCATTTTCCCCATGATGTGTCCAAAAACACCTACCCCAAACTCTGTGTGGACGTGGATAATATCCAACTTCATGTCTTTGATGATGCTATACGCACGCAGATGAACTGGTGAAGTAAGGGTATACCCATACATTTTTTTGACTTCAACTCCGGGTAATCTAAGAATGTTGTTCTCATAACTCAACGATAAGTGACCATGTCTTGTAGTGATGACAAAAACATCATGACCTTGTTCGATCAGAGCTTCCTGCAATGTGATGATCGAGCTGACAACACCATTGATATCCGGGCTGTAAGTATCAGAAAACAATCCTATTCTCATATATTTCTCCAGTTGAATTAGTCACTCTTTAAAACATTCATATATACCGATTTGAGTTGTTCCCCAACGATTTCCAAACTACGAAGTTGTGCGGTTTCATGGGCGTTTTTCTTGATTACTTTATTTTCTTTTCCCATTACACCTTTGATGATATCAATAAATTCTTCATTCGTCTTGCCTTTATGGCAATTTTTTCCTGAAATAAGCCATGGCTGATAAACACCAATGTCTCTGACGATCACATTTTGACTAGCGGCCAAAGCCTCAAGGACAACGATGCCTTCAGTTTCTTCATAGGAAGGAAAAAAGAAAGCATCCGCACAAAAAAACGCTCCTTGAAAAATCGGGCCTTTTACATATCCTGGCAAGCGCACGTTTTTAGGATGATTCTCGATCGCATCTCGTACCTCTTTTAACGTTGCTATCTTTGATGTATGCCCAAACCAAATAAAAGTATATTCAGGCAAACGCCTTGCAACTTCCATGAAATCGATGATTCCTTTTCTTTTGATATGTAATCCGGCAGAGACTATGATCCTATCTTTCTTTGTCAAATAGAAATAGCGATAGAAAGCTTTTTCTTTATCGGGATCATACTGATAACTGCTTACATCCACACCATTGCTGATGGCATAGATCGGTAGATCTATCCCATAGTTCTCAAGCAGTGATTTGCTGTATGGGGTTGGTGTGATGATGCAGTCTGCACTTGAATACAAGTTGGTAAGATGTTTTTTAAACAGTGGAGCAACCTGATTTGAAAGAATAAAGGAATCTCTGAAATCCTCTTCTGTCGAATGAGCATGATAGATCACTTTCTTGTTGTTTCGGCGAGCTTGATTGATGATGATGGGAGAGGTAAAACCGATAGTATTGATATGCAATATATCATAATCATCTTTCGGATCGATGGTGAACTCCACTCCGGCGTGCTTTAAAGCAGCCATTTGATGTTTCATGGCTCTTCCGATTCCCGATTTGGATATCAATGACTCACCTTCAAAATATAGAAGTACTTTCATGGTCCTCCATTCACTGAAAAAAATCAGAGTGCTTAGCACTCTGATTGTGTTAATCTCTCGCTAACTTCATCAAGCGATCAAATCGTTTCTGAGCATCTGTTGCCGCTTTCTCCAAGAGTTTTTCTGCTTCAAATGGATTGGCATTTGGCAACTGGTTGAATCGTGTTTCAGTCATCACAAAATCACGGAATTTACTGAAATCAGGTTTTGCATAATCGACCGTCAATGGTTTCTCAGCATTTGGATTGAAACGATACAATGTCCAGTAACCACATTCAACTGCTGCTTTTTGTGTGATTTGATGATTGGATAGACCACCTTTGATACCATGTTCGATACATGGAGAATATGCAATGATGACCGCTGGACCGTCATAGGCTTCAGCTTCTTTGAGTGCTTTGATTGTTTGAACACGGTTGGCTCCCATCGCAATGCTGGCAACGTACACGTGACCATACATCATAGCCATCAAGCCGAGATCCTTTTTACCTGTCGGTTTACCACCAGCAGCAAACTTCGCAATCGAGGCTGCCTGAGAAGCTTTGGATGACTGACCTCCGGTATTTGAGTATACCTCTGTATCAAGAATCAAAACATTGACATTCAGACTGTTTGCAATAACGTGATCTAGACCACCAAATCCGATATCATATGCCCAGCCGTCTCCACCAACGATCCAAACAGATTTGCTGATGAAGTCTCTCTCATCTTTAAGTAGATCGACAGCTTTTTCAGATTTTGATTTTTTCAGCAAATCGACAAGCTGAGGTACGATCTCTTTTTCTTTGTTGCGATCATTTTTCACTTCAAGATATTGATCCACGACTGCTGCCAATTCTGGTTCAAAATCAGCTTTCGCCTGTTCGAAACGTCTAACAAGTTGTTGTGCTTTGAACTCCTGTGCGATCTTCATTCCGAATCCATACTCAGCATTGTCTTCAAACAAGGAGTTGGCCCAGGCAACACCTTTCCCATCTTTGTCTGTTACAAATGGTGATGATGGAGTCGATCCACAATAGATCGATGAACATCCAGTTGCATTGGCAATCATCATATCACTTCCGTATAACTGTGTGACCAAACGATAGTACGGTGTTTCACCACAACCAGCACATGCTCCTGAAACTTCAAAGTAAGGCATCAAGAACTGGCTTCCTTTGATTGTATCAGTTGGGAAGTACTCTGATTTATAACTAGTTTCTTTGTATAGATAGTTCGCCAAAGGTGCTTCATGAAGTTGTTCGTTGACATCTGTCATGACAAGCGCTTTTTTACCACCTTTGCCTGGACATTCGACTGCACATAATGAACATCCGACACAGTTGTCTGGGGATACCATGACACGGTAGCGAAGATGATCCACACCTTTTCCGGTAGGAGTCAATGTTTCAAACTCCATAGGAGCATTTTTGACTTCATTTTCATCCAACAGGAATGTACGAATCGTTGCGTGCGGACACACAAACGAACAGAATCCACACTGGATACAGTTTTCAGGAATCCATTTTGGGACTTGGGTTGCAATCGTACGATGTTCGTTGAATGCAACATTGTTTCTCATCGATCCATCGACAACCGGATTATCCAAGAAAGCAGATACCGGAAGATCATAGCCTTCAAGATTATTGATGGCACTGACAAACTCATCAAAATACTCATCTCCAGTAGATTTGCGAGTATTTCCAATTTCAAGCTCAGCCCACTTTGGATCGACCGGAACTTCGATCAAACCATCCTTGCCCATATCGATCGCTTTGTAGTTCAACTCAACGATCTCTTGACCTTTTTTGCCGTATGAATCTTCAGCTGCATCCTTCATATATTGGAGTGCATCCTCATAAGGCAAAATCTTTGGGTTAAGTGCAAAGAACGAGGACTGAAGGATCGTGTTGGTGCGACGTCCCATTCCGATCGATTCGGCAATCGTCACCGCATCGATGATATAGAACTTGGCATTTTTTTCTGCCAACTGTTTTTTAACACGTTTTGGAAGGAGCTTTTCCATTTCATCGGCAGGGTAGGTAGGTGATAGTAAGAATGTGCCACCTTTTTTCAAGTTGCGAAGCATGTCGTATCTAAACAGGTACGAATCCAACGAACATGAAATAAAGTCAGCTTTTCGGATGTAGTATGTCGATCTAATCGGTGACTTACCAAATCGTAGGTTAGAACGGGTCGCTCCACCTGCTTTTTTCGAGTCATATGCAAAATATGCCTGTGAATACAGATCAGTATGATCACCAATAATCTTGATCGAGTTTTTGTTTGAAGAACCGGTACCATCTGATCCCAAT
>CALFEZ010000018.1 GCA_937957895.1 uncultured Erysipelotrichaceae bacterium | reverse complement strand
CTCCCGTATGTATATTTGTGTCAAACAAAGCAAGTTCCTTAGCTTTGTATCAAAATCATTTGTGAACGCTTACATCTCATCCCAAAAAAATATCTGTCTCTACCGAATATTTTATCATATCAAAACAGCAAATAGTATGAAAAATTAGTAAAAAAACAACAATCAACAGCAAAAACCATAAAGCAAGCAATAATCTCGTTACCCCTTGTTTTTAAGCAGATCACGAATCTCCGTCAACAACGCGATGTCCGGTGGTGTTGACTCTATGACTGGCTCTATTGGTTCCTCTTTGCGTTTGGATTTTTCAATCAAACGAATAAACAAAAACACAAAGAATGCGATGATGACAAAGTCAACGATGTTTTGGATGAAGATACCGTAGTACACGGCCACTTCCGCTGCTTCCTCCGTAGCTGGTTCGATGACCCACTTCAATGACTCGAAGCTGACACCACCCAACAACATCCCAATGATCGGCATCAGCATATCATTGACAAACGATGTGACGATACGACCAAATGCACCTCCAATGATGACTGCCACGGCCAGATCGATCACATTACCTCTTTGAATGAATGCTTTGAAATCTTTTATCATGTTACCTCCTCAACTTCCAATATCAAGATGGCAGTACATGGAAAAAGCATGATGGACTCCAACATAAACACACTTTGATCCATGCCTTGGATCTGTGTTGGATATATGACTTGATGGACTGCCTTATAATGGCATTATAACGCAAACCGGATCAAAAAACGATGATCATGATCAGCGGAAGCATGTTTTTGCATATATCACGCAAAAATAAGACGAGCTTTGTCGATAAATCAAAAAAACAATGATCAAACAAGTGTTATTTGAGGATGGATATGGTATAATCACCCGGTGACCTGAAACGCCCGTCACCGGCAAGAAACGAGAATACCATGGATTTTTCCCATTTTGATTTATCTTATCCCCTTATGCGATCGATCGCAAAAGCTGGTTATGTTGATGCAACCGACATACAACAACAATGCATTCCCCTCATACTAAACAAAAAAGATCTGATCGGACAAAGTCAGACAGGAACCGGCAAAACAGCCGCCTTTGTCATCCCGATCATCGAACATTTGATCCATTCCGATCACAAAAAAACCAAAGCACTGATCGTGTGTCCAACCAGAGAACTAGCCATCCAGATCACCCAACACATTCGTGTCTTTACCAACAACATCGACAATGTCAAAACCGTCACCGTTTATGGCGGACAAAGCATATCCCATCAGATCCTGGATCTTAAAAAGGGAGCAGACATCATTGTCGGAACTCCGGGAAGGATCATGGATCACATGCGACGCAAAACGATCCGATTGGATGCTTTAGAGCATATCGTGTTGGATGAAGCTGACGAGATGCTTCAAATGGGGTTTAAGGAAGACATCGAAACCATCATGGATCAACTGCCGACCTCCCGTCATACGTGTCTTTTTTCGGCTACCATGCCTCAGGCTATTTTGGATATTGCCAACACCTATCTTGAAGACCCTCGTCATATCAACATCCTTTCGACCGATACCAGCAAACGATCGATCGAACAAATGGCTTATGAAGTAGCCCCTTCACATAAAGCAGATCTTTTGATCCAACTGCTGGCACTACATCAGCCAAAACAAGCGATGATCTTCTGCAACACCAAAAAGATGGTCGACGATCTGATGATCCTGGTCCAAAAAGCAGGATTTGATGTAGTGTCACTTCATGGTGACATGCGTCAGGAAATGCGTACTGCCATCATGAGCAAATTCAAGAACCAGCATGTAAGATTGTTGATCGCTACTGATGTGGCAGCCAGAGGCATCGATGTGGATGCTCTTGATATCGTGTTCAACTATGATCTTCCTCAAGACAACGAGTATTACATCCACCGTATCGGCAGGACCGGTCGGGCAGGACTTGAGGGAAAAGCGATCACCTTGATCACTCAAAGAGAAACCCGCAGCTTTAGAGCATTGATGGCTTCTCATGGATTCGATGTTGCATACATGGAACTTCCCACACAAAAAGAACTCGATCGCATCGCATCGGATACGATCAGAAAACTGATTGAAAAAGATACACCCGTCCCAATGACGGTAGCTGACATGGCAAAGGAGCTTCTTAACAGTTATGATGCTCACACCATCATCGGCACCCTGCTTGCTCACATCCAACAAGGACCGGATCTCAAAGCCATCGCATCACCATCCAAAAAGCAAAACAAACAATACAACACCTACACCATCAACATTGGGACCAAACAAGGTTTCAATCCCAAAAAGCTGGTCCAAACCACCTTCAAACTGTGCGGGATCCATCATCGTCATATCGGCAACATCTCGATCCATGCTTCCAAGACCACGATCGACATCGCCAGCCATATCCCCATCCATGACATGAAGAAACTAAAAAACATGAACCTCAAGAAACCGGTCCATGTTGAACTTATCACCAAATAGCACGTCAACTGACGTGTTTTTTTAACTGATCAACATCAAGACGATCAACACCAACGTCAAACCAACTGCATAGATCAAGACATCGTTTTTGATGATGCTTTGCTCATAGCGATCCGAAAAGATGCTAAAAGTGTTGACAAGCCTTTGAGTCAAAGTCAATTCCTGATCGTCACTTTCAAGCTTGATCAGATTGAATGCCTGTTTGTCCAGTTCCACAACCTCTTCATCGCATCCGCAGTTGACCATTACTTTACAAATCAAAAGCATGACCTTTTTAAAGGGGTATGAAAACAAAAACTCGATGTTCATCCAAATCGGCAGTTTCAAATGGAACCAATGATACTTGATGCCGAAATAGAAAATACTGCCACCCAAGGCATAGATCCATACCATTCCAAACATGTCATTGAAGTTGAAGAAGTTGATGGATACGATGTACTTGCTGATGAAGTATGGGTCGAAGGTCGTCTGATTCAATGCCGGGATGATGAAATGTGTCATGACATAATCAGGGTTCAATCCAATCAAAACGATCAGCAATGCCACTCCTGCCATCGCAAGGTGCATCGACTTGAATCGCTTGGGCTGGATCGATTCAAAACGTTCCGGCATTTTACCCAAAAACGAAAATCCAAACAGCTTGATGAAGGAACATACCGTACCGGCACTGATGATGTTGAACATCACTTCCGCTGCCCGAAACGAAGGATGACCATATTCATACGACTCGATGATCGCATGATGCAAGATCGACTTGCTGGCAAAACCATTAAAAAATGGCATGCCGGTGATCCCAAGCACGGCAATCAACGCCAAAAAGGCCGTTAACGGTAACTTGCGCCAAAGTCCTCCAAGCTTGTACATGTCCAGTTCGTGTGTATGAAGATAGATAACACCTGCCACCATAAACAACAATGACTTGAACAACGCATGATTGATGATATGATACAACGCTCCGGCATATCCCATGGCACCGATATATCCCAAATACAAAGCCACACCGATCCCCATCATGACATATCCCATTTGAGAGATGCTGTGATAAGCCAGCATTTTTTTCATGTTGGCCTGCTGCAAAGCAAAAAATACACCGATCGCCATCGTGATGATCCCAAGCCAGATGATGGCGATCCCCAGATTGTGGGATGCCATCCAAATCGCATCTTCCCTGCCGGCAACTTCCGTTGCTTTGGGAAACAGATACGTGGTTGTGGTACGCAAGATCCCAAAGGCACCGATTTTGATCATGATACCCGAAAGCAATGCACTGGCCGGAGTTGGAGCTACCGGATGTGCTTTGGGTAACCAGACATGCACGGGAGCCATGCCGGCTTTGATGCCAAAACCAAAGACCAAAAGACCAATGATCAGATAACGCAAGACTCCCATTTGAGCGGTTTCCTGAGCCAAGGGGGTAAAACTGACGGTGCCGATGCTTGTATACAATAAAATAAGCGCCAACAAGATCGCCAAACCACCGATCAATCCCATAAAGATATAGTTATACCCGGCATTGAATGATTCGGACTGTTGTCCGTGAGTCACGAGCATGTAGGAACTAAAAGTCATGATCTCAAAAAACAAGAACATGGTCAGCAAATCCCCGGCCATGATCGTTCCCAAAATGGAACTGTATGTCAATGCCATAAACAGATAAAAACGATTGCGGTGTTTTTCAAACATGACATATTCGTGAGAATAGATCATGACCAAAAACCAAATGATCGATGTCAATACGAGCATCGTCAAACCAAGCATATCGATATGGAAACTGATCCCCAGACCCAATACCCCCGGGAAATCAAAATGAAGTTTCTCGATGATGGCATTGGGGTATAATGCCAGGATCAACACCATAGTGATAAAGGTGGTCGTAACGACCCATACATCCCGGACTCCCTCAGAATATCGATGGATCAAGATTTGGATGCATGCCCCAAATACCGGAAGCAGGATGATCCAGATCGGCAAAAACGGGATATCGACCAACACATGGACCAATGTTCTGACAAAAGGAAGACGATCAAAAAAGGCATTGATGTCGATATCGATGATCGTTGCTGAAACAAACACGGCAATGATCGCGATGGCTGCCAACAAAATAGCGATCGTAAAATGATTGAATCGGGCGAGCCTTCTGGATATCATGTTCCATCGCGGTGGATAAGGTCTGAGTTTTCTTTCTGTCACTTGCTTCTCCCAAAACTGATTGTTATGTTTTTCACAACATGATCATACCCATTATACAAGAAAATTTCCATGGAATCAAATCCTCTTTTTGATCATGTCACACAACGTTTATCATATCACTTTCAACACAAAACACAATCCTAAAAACAACATGATGCATGTGTCCAAATCAAAAAAAGAGACCTCCATTTTTTCGGTGTCTCTTTGATACCATGTTTGATGAAGATCATCCAAAACGACCAGTGATATAATCCTCTGTTTCTTTGAGTTTGGGAGAAACAAACAATCGCTCGGTCGCATCGAACTCCTTTAGTTCTCCCAAAAGGAAAAATGCTGTGAAATCCGAAATGCGAGCTGCCTGTTGCATCGAGTGGGTCACGATAACGATCGTATACTCGTTTTTAAGGTCTGAGATCAGATCTTCGATCTTCTGAGTGGCGATTGGATCAAGGGCACTGGTCGGTTCATCCATCAGGATGACTTCCGGTTCCATGGCTAACGCCCGAGCGATGCAAAGACGCTGTTGTTGTCCGCCACTCAGTTTGAGGGCTGAACTGTTCAAACGATCTGCAACTTCATCATAGAGAGCTGCTTGTTTGAGTGCTCTTTCTACGATCTGTTTGAGCACTTTCTTGTCTTTGACTCCTTGTTGACGTGGTCCGTATGCGACATTGTCAAATACGCTCATGGGAAATGGATTGGGTTTTTGAAACACCATGCCCACCTTCTTTCTCAGACCGATCACGTCATAACTTGGATTTTGCACCTGTTCATCATGAAACAAGATGGTTCCATCCACCTTCGATTCTTCGATCAGATCGTTCATGCGATTCAGACAACGGATAAAAGTGCTCTTTCCACAACCCGAAGGACCAATCAAAGCCGTTACTTTGTTTTTATAGATATCCAGATCAATGTTTTTTAGGGCATGATATTTATCATAATACAGGTTGAGTGATTCGATTTTGAAGATAGTTTCCATGGTCAACTCCCTTTGGTATAAAACCGTGATACGATCCATTTGATCGACACGTTGAGGATCAATACGATCAATAGGATAATCAGTGCGATGGTGCTTGACAGTGCCACATTGGGTGGTTCATCGGTCATCATCGACCAGATATGGACTGCCAGACTGGTCGAAGGACGATAGATGTTGACTGTATCCTTGATGGCTGCTCCCAAAACGAAGATCAAAGCAGCTGATTCTCCGATGATCCTGCCTATCCCCAAAAAGGTAGCTGTCAGGATTCCGGGTACTGCCTGAGGCAATACTACTTTGAAGGTCGTCTGGGTCTTATTGGCCCCAAGTGCCAATGAAGCAAAGCGATGATCATCCGGAATGACCCGAAGTGCTTCTTCCGTCGTTCGTATGATGACCGGAAGCAAAATGACCGTCAGCGTCAATGCACCTGCAATAAGATTGCTGCCGGAAGCTGGTGTCAAACGCATCGTTAATGGAACGAACACCGTGATCCCCAAAAGTCCGAAAATGATCGATGGAACGCCTGTCAGCGTTTCGATAAAGCTGCGCATCGTCTTTGTCCACCTGTTTTTTGCAGCGAACTCATTGAAGTAGATGGCAGTAAGAATGCCAAATGGCAACGCGATGATCAATGTCAAGAAGATCAGATACAGGGTAGTGATCAACGATCCATAGATCCCTCCCCCCTCTTTGGCAAACATTACTTCAAAGATCTCACGTTGTGGATCTTCCAGATCTTGGATCATCGAAGCTGCTCCTTTGCTGGTAAGTGAACTTGGATGCTCCAGATAGGTGATCCGCGATAACACCCAGTCTTTGTCGATGGCGATCATCTCTTTGGTTTGATCTTGATTGATCATGGCTGTAAATGGTGATCCTTCTGCCACATACGCAACTTTGATCACGCCGTCTCCGGCAAGATTGCGACTCTGTTTGAGTGCGATGCCATAACGGTAGGAAACATATACATCCTCATCTTCAAAGTCCGGCATGTCAAAAGTATCATCCTGAAAGGAAGGATCCAACACTGCAACATAATTTCTGGCATGATAATTGCCTCTGATCAGATTCCAGGATAACAAATCGGCTCCCTCTTTGATCACATAGAAAAAGATCATACCCAAAGCCAAGATCGAAATGGCTGTTGCAAACAAAACACTGCCATTGAGCAGGATTTCCGTGATCTTGCGTTTAATCATGGATGTTTCCTACCTTTCTTTTGATCAGGTTAAGGACAAAGTTGGTGATCAAAATGACGACCATAAGCAAGATACCGACTGAAAAGCGGATATCATAATCGATGCCTGATGTTTCTTTGAGTCCTCCCAACATGGTAGAGGTCAAAGTGCTGGTGATATCAAAGATCCCAAAGGTTGGACCGCTTTTGGCATTTCCAGCTACCAGCGAAACAGCTGTCGCTTCACCCAAAGAACGTCCGATCGCCAGGATGGCTCCTGAAAAGATTCCTGATTTGGCTGCCAACAGCGAGATCTTAAACCGGGTTTGAGTGGGAGTTGCTCCCAATGCCAAAGAAGCATCTTCCAGAGTTGGGTCGATCGAACGGATCGCAACTTCACTGATCGAAGTGATCGTCGGGATGCTCATCAAAGCCAGTACAAACACCGTCGCCAAGGTACCGCTGCCGGCACCACTTGAATAGCCAAGTGAACGAGCCAACTGATAGATGTACGGTAGCATCAACCCTACTCCCACCAAGCCAAAGACGATAGAAGGAATGGCTGCCAATAGCTCAACGACAGTCCTCATGATCCTTGCCAAATGTTTGGGTGCGATCTTGGCAATAAACAGTGCCGTCAACACTCCGATCGGAAAAGAGATCAACAAGGATAAAAAGGCTATGTATAAGGTGTTGATGATCAAAAATCCAGCTCCATAGGCAGTAGAAACAAACGTAGGTCCATTAAGCCAGACAGTGCCCGTCAAAAAGCGCCAGAGATCGACAGATCCCAGACCATTGTTGTCTGTAACAAATGGCAAGACACCTTGTAATGCGATAAATACCACGATCAATACGATAAAGCTTGCCGAAACAAACCCAAACACGGACAAAAGTCCGTGAGTGACACGATCGATCTGGCTTAAGCTAGACGGTTTCGTTTTCATGATACCTCCAAATAAAGAAAGGCCCATGCGGGCCTTTTGATCGTGTTGTCGTTAATCGTTGAGCACGTCGCCCCAGGTGGCTAATTCGCCGTTGTAGATGCGTTTGAGTTGATCACCGGTGATATCATCAACCGGATTGTCCTTATGGACGATCGCAACGATGGCATCCCAAGCCAGTTGACCGCGGGTTTCTGCCGGTCCGGACAATTCTTCATCTCTAAATGGTCTTGATGAGTATCCGATATGAACGGCATTGACACCATCTTTTTCATCGCCTTGGCTG
>CALFEZ010000017.1 GCA_937957895.1 uncultured Erysipelotrichaceae bacterium | reverse complement strand
CAGGATGGGATTGCTTTAGTCGATGTAGATCTTGACGACATCGCCATCATTGGATGCGATATCGACGATCTCACCGGTGGCACCCTCTTGGATGGCTTGCATGATCAGATCGATGTCGACACCTTTGGTATCGAGTGGCTGACCATCGATCTTGATCTTGTTGGCGAGATCAGCTCCTGCTTTGATCAGGGAGATCGGGACATTGATCTTCACCACATCTCCGTCATGACTGAGTATTTTGACCCGCAGCATCTTGGCTTGTTGTTGCGGTGTTTTTCTGATGTCCAAAGGCTGATCGGATAATGCTTCCAACAGCTTCATTGCTTCATCGATATCCAAGATACCGTCTTTGACCATTTTCAGGACTTTTTCTTTGTTGTTCATGGGTTGGCCTCCTATTTCTTAAGCAGCTCCAGCGCTTCATCAAATGACATCTCTTTGTTTTGCAGTTTGCTCAATACATCTTCGGCATGCGCCGGATCGACTGCCGGTTGGTTATCATAGCCCATCTTGCGGATGATGTGTTCCAGATTCTTTTTGACGGTCGGATAAGAGATGTTCAGTTCCTTCTCCATCTCTTTGATGTTGCCGTAGACTTTCACGAAGGTCTCAACGAAATAGAGTTCTTCTTTGTTGAGATGACTGAATCGGGACAGTTCGAATTCTCCGGTGATCTCTGTGTGACAGACCAGACAGGTCAGTTTGGTCGCTACCAGTTTGTTGGCACATACCGGGCATGTGCCGATGACTTCTTTACGCATATCGTTCGCTCCTTGCTATAGTATTTCGATTCGTATGTGGGAATCCTTGGATTGTACCTCCAGCAGTGTGAAGGGATCGTATGATCGCAGATCCTTGGCCACTGCTTCGAGAAAATCGATGATGTTTTCTTTGTTGTTGATCAGTAATTGTTGCATCTGTTCGTCGCTGTTTTGAAAAAATCGGGTTCCCCTCAGTCCTACTTTGACGAAGCGGACCGCGGTCTTGATGCCGATGCCGGGCAGTTTCAGATTCGTGTCCGGTGATTGGATGGTTACTTTGATCTTTTTGGCCATAAGCTTCTCCTTTGGTGGGGGGTGGGGTCGATATCCCGTGAGGGAGATCGACCCGGAAGTGATGCATTCAAGCGATCAGCGGTGTCGTTGTAGGTGTGCGAGATAATCGACGTTGTTGCGCAGCTCTTCAACCGAGACATGGTATTCGCTTGGGATCGGTTCGTCGTTTCTCCATGTTTCTATTTTATGTTTGATGCGCTGCTTGTTTAGATGATAGAAAGCGGCGACATCTTCCATGTTTTTGAGATAGGAGTGTTTTTTGTTTTCTTGATAGTTCATGTTGGGTCCTCCTTTGGATCAAGATCAGCGTGGGTAGTACTGTTTGATTTGATTGGTAAGATAATCCACATCATCACGCAGTTCGCTGATGGAAACCGTGTATTCCTGTGGGATGCCTTCATCGGTACGCCATTGGTGGATCTGCTTTTTGATGCGGAGCATGGTGGCATGGATCCAGGCAGTAAGATCGGCATTGGTACGATAGGATGGTTGATAGATGGTTTGAGTTTTCATGAGAGGTTCTCCTTTGGGATGATAAGCTCATGTCGATTACCTGATTCTATTTTAATACAAATATTGATAATGTCAATATGTAAATTAATATATTTAATATATTTCTTAATATATTTAAACTTACCTTTGCAAATCCAACAAAAAAATACACTTTGCAGTGTATTTTAGGGTTTCTTTGATAAGATTCGACTCAATTCCTTCAGATGATGGTCTTCCAATTCTCCATGATAATCAGCAAATACCTCATCCGCAAACATGTCCATGACGATATAATCTACTTTGAATGGCTCTGTTTGGATCATTGCGACACTCCCTTCGACAGGAGCAATCAATCGATCACCGATCAGCATATGTGTTTCGGATATGAGTAACTGTAGCTGCTCAAGCATGTACTCACCAGGTTGATAAATAAATGCAAGGTCATCAAAACCAAGCTGACCGACAAAATCATCGAATGCTTTGATTTGTTTGGGGAGCAATCCACTGATGACGATTCCTTGTGGTTTGTTGGTCTCGATAAACTTCGCAAGACGTTTTCTGACCAGGTCACAGCGATAGCTCGATTCAAAAACTGTGTATTTAAGATAGAATATTTTCATAGTTCATTCACGATTATATTCTAACAACTTGTTTTGATAAACTCAAAACATATGCAATAAAAAAAGAAGCTTGTAGCTTCTATCTGCTTTTGAAGAATCCCGGAATATCTCCATCTTCATCGTCTTCTTCTATAATGGGCTGTTGTTTTGGTGTGAATGTATTTTGTGGTTGAGAGACCGGTTTTTTGACCCCGTTGTTGGGAAGGTCAAATCCAGTCGCAATAACCGTGACGATGATTGCGTCTCCGATTTGGTCATTGATGGCAACCCCAAAAATAATGTCCACATCGTTTCCGGCTGCTTGACGGATATACTCCACTGCTTCATCGGCATCATACAATGTGATGCTGTTGCCACCGGTTACATTGACGATGGCGTTGGCAGCACCTTTTATCTGAGCTTCGAGCAAAGGTGATGTGATGGCTTTTTGGGCTGCTTCGGCAGCTTTGTGTTCCCCTTCTGCCATCCCGATACCGATCAATGCTGATCCTTGATTTCTCATGACTGCTTTTACATCAGCAAAGTCAAGGTTGATCAGTGCCGGGACTGCAATCAAGTCAGTGATCGTTTGTACTCCTTGGCGCAACACATTGTCCGCTTCTTTGAAGGCTTCCACAAAAGGGATCCTGCCAATGACTTCCAATACTTGATTGTTGGAAACGATGATCAAAGAATCGACATACTCTTTTAGTTCCTCCAAACCATTAAGGGCTTGTTCCATGCGTTTGCGACCCTCAAAACTAAAAGGCTTGGTCACGATACCGACTGTCAATGCACCAAGTTCTTTGGCAATTTTGGCAAACAGTGGAGTGGCACCCGTTCCGGTACCCCCTCCCAAACCGGCAGTCAAAAAGACCATGTCTGCTCCGGCCATCGCTTCTTTGATCTCAGCTTCACTTTCAAGTGCTGCTTTTTTTCCAATCTCAGGGTTGGCTCCCGCTCCTAAACCTTTTGTTGTTTCTCTGCCAAGGATCAGTTTGTTTTTGACCATGGATACATTCAATACCTGAACATCCGTATTGCAGACAAAAAAGTCGACACCCTGCAAGCCTTCATCTACCATGCGATTGATCGCATTGCAACCTGCTCCCCCGATTCCAAACACTTTTATTTTTGCTATTTGTTCATACATTTCTTCGTTCATGATATCCTCCGGTCAATCTTTTTTTGTTTGTAAGATGCTTTTTATCTTCTTGCTTATCGCAAGCTCACCTGTAGGTTCTTTGACTTTGCGTGATCCGATCATTTCTTCAAATTCCATCACATTGACAGCTTGTTTGGATTGACGCTGCCATGGTTCCAGATCCTGATAAGCATAAAATGCTCCTAAGGCGACTGTCAAGCCGGGATCTCGGGCACCAATCGTTTCGGGAACATACAGTCGAGTTTCACTGTCAAAAGCTTCCTGGATAAATGTATCGATACCTTCGATGAGCGAACCCTCACCGGTGATCAACAACTCTGTCGTTCTTTTTTCGATGATCGGTTCGCACATGCGTATCAGTTGTTTTCTCCAATCGTCAAACTGCGGGTATACGATTTCCATGATCTCTGCCTGTGAACATGTTTTGGATTGCTCTTTGACAGCCCACAGGTATACAGGATGAGTGGAGTATTCTTTTTCTTTCAGATCACAATTGTAATATAGCAAGCGAGTTGCCACATCTTCGGGCAAACGGAAAAACTCACTGAGTGATCGGATCCATTGACCAGAACCGATTTCCAGCCATTCTGATGCGATGAGTTTACCATGATAGAATAAACTTAGTTGTGTGCTTGTTTTATCCAAACGTATGGCGATCATTACGTTTTTTTGTGAAGGTTCGATGATTGCCGTTTCTTTTGCCAATGCCCATCCATCAAGAATGACATCCATGATCTCACATCCGGCTTTTTCAACACAACCGGCAAGTTGATATGCTAGTGCTTTGTCAGCTGCATAAATGTCAGCTTCCACTTGGATCTTTGTTGCCCTTT
>CALFEZ010000016.1 GCA_937957895.1 uncultured Erysipelotrichaceae bacterium | reverse complement strand
CTTGCCAAAGGCCACCAACAACACCACAAACAACCCAACCAACAACCAAAGCTGGCTCGATCGCTGAAACCCGGCAAGATCATAGTTGACATACCCATCTCTGACATCACGATACAGCAATATCTTATCGCCGGCATTAATGGGATACATCTCCACCAGCATCTGTTCACTAAATCCCTGCACCACGGTCACTTCACGATGTTGATAAGGCCCGGAAGAAATGATGGCCCTAAAGGTCACTTCCAACTCGTTCATCGAAAAGGGATCGTCGATCGTTCTTTCGGACACTATCTGAGTGATCTGTGCCTTATGAAAGTCTTCATCATTGTATTGACTAAATTGATCGACATTGATCATCCGCCCCTGAAAGTAGGAAGCTCCAAGCCAACTGATGAGTACTGCCACCACCAAGATCAAAACATAACTGATCACATTTTTGAATTTCATTGAATCACCAACACCATAATATCAGATATCGTACGATCTATCGACCCATGATCTTGGAATTTCGAAGTGTTCACCCATCCAACTGCAAATATGCTTTGACATGTCCTGTAGATTCGATACAATCAAGTTAGATAAACAAATCACTCGTATCATGTATCAGAATCTCTATAGAAGGAGGTTGTTATGGAACACATAACCATCCGACGATCACTGTGTGTGTTTTTGGGTTGTTTTTTACTTATGGTAAGTGGATGCACCCCCAACAAAGACAAACAAGACGGTCTCACCCTTAAAGATGCCCAAGAACTCTTGTCGACAACCATCGATGCCAATGGACAAACACTTGAGTTTGCCATCGATGATCAAATGGCGACCATCACCATCACCCCCGATGCCAACCGCCCTGCCACCAGTATCACGATCTCATCGACCCCCATCCAATCATCTCAGTTTGATATCCCGATCGATCCGGTAACGCCGCTGATCTCGATCACGTTGTCTGAGCCTTTAGAGAGCCCCTTGGTCATGAAACTGCCAATAGCCAAAAAAGCAAACAACGTCACGGCAGCCGTATCTTACAGGCTTGATACCCGACTATTGGAAACGATGGAAAGCTTCCTTACGGAAGATGAGATTTTGGAAGTACTCTTTAATGCAACGACCGATTTCTTTGTTTCTTCCGTGGCTGAAGATCTGGTCTTAGCCACCATCGATACCGGATTTAGACCTTCGATCGATGGTTATCAGATATCAAACAACATCAACTACTGGGAAAACTTAGGCATGTGCTCCGGCATGGCCCGCAGTGCTTTGTATTATTTCCATCATCTCAAACCCACCCAGGGACAGCTTTATAACAAGTTTACGGAAAACACGGGGTTTGAAGGATTCACGACTCCAACCTTCGTCTTGGATGATGTCGATGTCATCAAACTCAATGCATTGATGCAAGCATCCACTTATGGTACTACCTATGGTGAATACTATTGGAAGGTTGCCGGTGATCCAAAAACCAAACACTTTTATCGCATGGCCTATCACATGCTCATCTCCAACCGACCCCAGATCGTACATCTCTATGAAAAACCGTATGATCCTCAAACAAAACAACCAGGCGGATATGGACATGCCGTCATCGTATATCGCATCAGTGCCAATCATGCTTACATCTACGATCCCAACTGGCCAAACGATGA
>CALFEZ010000015.1 GCA_937957895.1 uncultured Erysipelotrichaceae bacterium | reverse complement strand
TCAGCCTTTTCAATCAGAGCTGTTTTCAAACCTTGTTGTGAAGCATAGATCGCAGCAACATAACCGCCAGGACCACCACCAACAACGATCAAATCAAATTTGTTCATACTTATCTCCCAATCTAATTGACAACATGTAAATGATCTTCGCGATCATAGAAGGATCAACATCGGATCTGCCAGCAGTTTTCCCAAATAAACCAAAAACTGAGCAGCATAGTCACCATCAACGATGCGATGATCAAAACTCAATGTAATATTCATCATTGGTCGGATCACGATCTCATCATCGATGACGACAGGTGTTTTGACTGTAGCACCAACGGCCAGAATGGCACACTCAGGTGGATTGATCACTGCTCTAAAACTAGTTACTCCCCGAGCACCTAGATTGCTGATGGTAAAAGTACCTCCGGATAGATCATGCGGTTGATTGGTTTGGTTGAGTGTACGATCTACCAGTTGTGCGAACTCTTCTGATAGTTGTTTGACTCCTTTTGATTGTACTTGTTTTACAACAGGCACCATCAAACCACGATCAGTATTCACCGCAATACCAATGTTCACATCTTCACTTATGATAATTTCTGTTCCATCGGCTGTCAGCAGAGAGTTCATGTTTGGAAATGCTTTTAAAGCCGCTGCTGATGCTTTTGCGATCAGGACATTGAATCCAACTTTTTTATCAATGGTGGAATTGATCTTGTTTCTCCACTGAATTGCATTGGTCATGTCAACTTCATAGGAGAGCGCGGCCCATGGTTTGGTCAAAACACTTTCTGTCAAACGATCTCCGATCTTTTTCCGGATGCCTTTGTATGGAATCGTACTGATCGAGCCTTCTGTGGCAGCTTGTGTCACGGTTGGAGCAGCAACCGGCTTGATCGTTTGAGGTTGTTGCTGATAAGCAAGGATGTCCGCTTTGGTGATCCGTGCCCCTTTGTATGTTACTTTTGAAAGGTCAATCCCTTTTTCTTTGGCCATTTTACGTGCCAATGGTGATACGGGGATCCTTCCTTGAGACATAGGTTGTGTGAATTCTTCTTTTTGCTCTTGAGACTCTGGTTTGGCATCGATGGGCTCTTTTGGTTGTTCTTGCTGTTTTGATCCAGTAAGCTCTGTCAACAATGCATCGATGTTTTCACCTGGCTCGCCCACGATGGCCAACGGGTTATGACATTCGACATTATCACCGACCTGTGCAAGGATTTTCAACAAAGTCCCTGTTTGGTCTGCTGGAATGTCTTGCACATCCTTATCTGTTTCTGCTGCAAGTGCCATCTCTCCGAAAGTGACTTGTTCACCCTCTTTGACATACCATTCTGTCACTGTGCCGTCAGTCATGTTGACACCAATTTTCGGCATACTTAAAATTTTTGCCATGATCTGTTCTCCTATTCTAGTGTTTTACGTACGGCTGCAATGATATCTTCTTTTTTAGGTGTGCATAATTGTTCCAAATGTCTGTTATAAGGAACAGGAGTGTTCTTGCTTCCTACTCGTTGTGGAGGTGCATCAAGCAAGTCGAAACCACGCGTTGTGATCTCTCCTACGATTTCTCCTGCGATCGAACCACGCAGAGGAGCTTCCGTTACAACAACGACACGATTGGTTTTTGCGATAGATGCCATGACAGTATCATAATCTAGTGGCAGCAAACTCCTTAGATCGATGATCTCAACGCTGATGCCTTCTTTTTCCAGCTCTTTTGCGGCATCTTCAGAAACATATGTCATATATGAGTATGTAACGATCGTGACGTCTGTACCTTCTCTGCGGACAGCTGCTTTTCCCAATGGAATCGTATATTCTTCTTCAGGTACTTCTCCTTTAAGAGAATAGTTGCGCTTATGTTCAAAACAGATTACCGGTGAGTTGTCTCTGATAGCGGATTTCAACATTCCTTTCATGTCGTATGGAGTAGATGGTGCGATGACTTTCAATCCCGGAACATGAACGAACCAGTTCT
>CALFEZ010000014.1 GCA_937957895.1 uncultured Erysipelotrichaceae bacterium | reverse complement strand
CAGTTGATCGAGAAGACGGCATATGCCATCGATCATTTTGAAGTGGAACATGTCGTCTTGGCTGGTGGAGTCGCAGCCAACTCACGATTGCGGGAAAAACTCACACAGCTCATGCAAGGATACCCTGACAAAAAACTGACGATCCCGCCCATGTGGTGTTGTACTGACAATGCTGCCATGATCGGAGCCGCTGCCATGATCGCATACGATAAAGGTTATGAAGCAAATCTGACGGTCGGAGTCAAAGCCAATCTAAAGATGCGTGGTGAATATCGATAACTTATTCACAAAGTGTTTTTTCTGTGATATGATACGTTCAGGTGATAAAAATGAAAAATAAAAATGTTCCAAAAGCAACACTGCAACGTTATCCGATTTACTTGAAAGCCCTGAGAAAACTACAACAAATGGGCGTTGAACGAGTCATGTCACGTCAATTGGGAAGTTTCGTTGATATCGAATCAACGACTATCCGTCGTGACTTTTCATTTATCGGAACACTTGGGAAACAAGGTTATGGATATGATGTTGCAAAGCTCATCGACGTCTTTCACAAACAATTGGGTGTCAACTTTGATGAGAAAATGATTTTGATCGGAGCCGGGAATCTTGGTAAAGCACTATTGAACTATGATCGTTGGAATCATGTTGTCGGTGAGATCGTGGCAGCATATGAGACGGATCAGGATAAACTGGGTTTTTTCAACAACATCCCGGTGTATCATCTCAATAGTGTCAGAGAAACCCTTCCATCTGATTGCAGGATCGCGATTTTGACAGTATCGCATGATGCCCAGGAGACAGTGGATTATCTTATCGAATGTGGCATCGTCGGAATCGTCAACTTCACGCATGAGCACATCCAGGTGCCAAAAGGTGTGTTTTTAAAAACGATCGATGTGGTGTCTACAATACAGGAACTTGTTTATCAAGTTAACAATATGCGTTGATCGTGTAGTAAGGAGAGTTGTTTTATGATTGCATCTTTTATGACAGCTTTGGAGTGCTATGAAATCGTTTTAAGCGACAATCGTTTAGAAATCGATGGCTTGGAAGCTATTTTATTGCAGGGGTGGGTGCGTACCAACCGTTCAAGCAAACACGTGGGATTCATCGAATTGAATGATGGGACCTACTTTAAAAATGTCCAGTGTGTCTATCATGATGAACTGGAAAACTTTGATGATATCACAGGATATCAAACCGGTACTGCGATCAGTGTTGTGGGACATTTGAAACTGACCCCCGAAAACAAGCAACCGTTTGAGATCATAGCATCTTCCGTAGTATTGGAAGGGGCATGTGACAACACATATCCACTTCAAAAGAAGCGTCACAGCTTCGAATACTTGCGTGAGATCGCACATCTTCGTCCGCGTACGAATACTTTCAGTGCGGTGTTTCGGGTGCGTTCAGTTCTTTCGATGGCGATCCATGAGTTTTTCCAAAACCAAGGATTCATATACGTGCATGCACCGATCATCACCGGTAACGATGCGGAAGGTGCAGGCGAAGTGTTCCAAGTCGAAAGTGAAGCCAGTACTAACAAAAAAGAACACTTTTTTGGAAAGCCGGCAAGCTTGACGGTATCCGGACAGCTTCAGGCAGAAGCATTTGCTTTGGCATTTCGTGATGTATACACCTTTGGACCCACTTTTCGTGCCGAAAATTCAAACACACCCAGACATGCCAGTGAATTTTGGATGATCGAACCAGAGATCGCATTTGCTGATCTGGAAGACAACATGGATTTGATTGAAGACATGGTTTTGTTTTGCATTGAATATGTGATGGTCAACTGTTCGGTCGAAATGGAGTTTTTCAACCAGCACATTGATAAGAACTTGTTGCAAAGGCTAAAAGATCTTTTAAACAGTGAGTTTGTCAGGATGACTTACACTGAGGCAGTCGAGCACTTAAAAACAGCAGAAGTCAAGTTTGAGTTTCCTGTTTTTTGGGGTATGGACCTGCAATCGGAACATGAGCGATACATCAGTGAAAAGATCGTAAACGGTCCGGTTTTCATCACGGATTATCCCAAAGACATCAAAGCATTCTATATGCGTTTGAATGATGATGGAAAAACAGTTGCTGCATGTGATCTATTGGTGCCTCATGTTGGTGAACTGGTTGGAGGATCGCAAAGAGAAGAGCGGATCGAGTATCTTGAAAGAGCCATGGAAGCGTTCAATATCCATAAAGAAGGCATGGAATGGTATCTGGATCTTCGCCGCTATGGTGGTGTAAAACATGCCGGGTTTGGTCTAGGATTTGAAAGATTATTGATGTATATCACGGGGATGCAGAATATCAGGGATGTGATCCCATTTGCCCGCACCCCGAAGAATCTGTTATACTAACAATCCCGAGAGGGATTGTTTCTTTAAACAAAGGAGTTGTCTTGATGGAAAAATGGGTACTGAAAACGGATGTTGACGGTAAAGAAATAACCGTCAAAGATGTTCAGCAAGTTTTGTTGGAAATGATGAAAGACATCGATGCGGTATGCAAAAAACATGACATACCATACATATTGAGTGGAGGATCAGCATTGGGTGCTTATCGCCATCAAGGGTTTATCCCATGGGATGATGACATCGATATTGCCATGATGGAGCATGATTACAGACGATTTTTGGATATCGCTGTCAAAGAAATGTCAGATGATTATGTTATCCACTGTTATGAGTTGAACAAATGCTACAATGTAACGATACCAACCATGAAAATCCGCAAAAAAGGAACCTACGTCCAAGAGGTAAACAAATTACTAAAAAACAAATGCAAAGACTCAGACGGCCTTTTTATCGATGTGTTCGTATATACTCCTGTATCTGACAAATTATGGATCGATTTGCCTTTTCGTGTGTTCAATACACTTCTGATGCCGTGGATCATCCTGTTTGAAAACCTTCGTATCAATCCTATACCTTTGAAAAGCCTATATGTGCTGATCGCCAAAATATATGGGATCATAAACAAAGGATCAAAGCATATCGGATTTGAACTAACATGGACGTTTCATAGTCCGTTGAAGCCATATCGTTTTCTCAAAGCAGATCTTTTTCCAACACAAGACATGCCATTTGAGGATGCTTCATTTTCTGTTGCAGGAAATATCGAAGCGTACCTGACACGAGCCATAGGACCAGACTTCAGTAATTTGCCTCCTGTTGAACATAGACAACCCAAGCATATCGTTGATATAGTATTAGATGGTGATAGTCCATGACCGTAAGACCTTTAAGACCGGTACCAAAAAGAAAGAAGTTGCGACTAAACAAAAAAATAGCGATCCCGTTGTTTGTTTTGATTTTTTTGGTTGGATATATTGCTGTTTCCATGTTCATTGAGTCAAGAAGAGAACCCGTGGTCCTTAAAACGATCTGCGATTTTTCACACGAAGAGTCCCGTGCCCTTTTCAAAGACAAAGAGTTCGAACATATCCTTGAAATGAATGATTATTTTGTTTATGGAGAAACCTTAAGTTTGTTCAACCAAACATACGATATGTTCAACCGTGATCTATTTGTCGGGAAAACCTTGATCCTGGTCAATCTATGCGATGATAGTGAACGAGTCTACATGATCGAAGCGAATGTCGATGGTCAGATCCCAATGGAAGATCTTCCTAATGGGTTTTATGAAGTATACGTGATGTATAATCTTCAAAGACATCGTCTGTTCACCAATGGACATCTTGAAGATTTTTTCTTTACGATGAACCGCCAAGATCAAACAAAACAAGTTCGATTGATAGGAGATGCATTTTTGCTGGAACAAGATGCTGAGCAGGACCAAACGTTCGATCGTCACTACTTGTTTTTGGAAGTGACTCCCACTCAACTGCCAGAAGACGTATATGATATCATCATCGATCCCGGGCATCAGTCTTTCGATAATAATTGGCTTGATCTTGGAGTGAGAGCCAACGATATGATCGAAGCCAATGAAAACTATAAGATGGCATTGGCTTTAAAAAGAGAGTTTGAGAAATACGGACTCAGGGTTTTGCTTACTCGTGATCAGGATGAGACAGTCAATACGTATGATATCGACGGAAGACTGCATCGTGGTTACGAAAGCCAGGCAAGATACTATATAGAAGTACAGATGGTGGGGTCAAACAACCCAAATGTGTACGGCACGCAGATCGTGTATTCGTCCTATGCTTCTCCCCGCCTTGCATCGGCAGTGTTCAGGCAATTGATCGAAAACACACGTCTGCAATCAACCGGTGTAAGCGGTGCAGGCAACATTCCGGGGGTTGTGCCGAGTGCAAGAGCAAGCGGTTTTGACGGAAGGATGGTCATTCGTGAGGCAGGCGGTAAAGCTTTGACAGCAGCTACATTCTCATACAAAGCTACATCTGAAAATGGTTCATTTGCGTTGGATAATCGACGAGGGATGCAAGCATTGACGATCGAGTACATATATCTGACACATCCTGCCAGTGCCGAATATTGGGCTTTGGAGTATGAACAATACGCAGAGCAAACCGTCAAAGGGTTTATGAATTATTTCCGTTTGGAAATGGTGGATACTGATCATGCTGATTAAGATCGACAAAGGAAAAAAGTCGTTTGCAACGACAGATGTATTTTTTGACTGTTCGACTTTGATCAAAGAGAATGAAAAGATTGCCATCGTTGGTCCCAACGGATCAGGCAAGACGACTTTACTCAAGATCATCGCTCGGGAAATCGATTTGGATGAAGGTAAGCTGATCGTATCGAATCAGGTAAAGATCGGATATCTAAGACAAATGGCATTTGACGATGTCAATAGGACAGTCAAAGAGCATTTTGATGATGTTTTTACTACCCTCAATGATTTGAAAAAGGATATAGAGCAGTGTGAAGCGATGTTGTTAAAAAATCCCGATGATAAAAAAATCCTTGACAGATATGCAAGGTTGACAAACAAGTTTGAAATGCTCGGAGGATACTATATCCAGTCTCAAAAAGAAACGATACTCTCGAAAATGGGCTTTACCAAACAAGATATGGACAAAACGATCGGTGAGTTTTCAGGAGGAGAAAAAACACGCTTGGCACTTGCAAAGCTACTGCTGTCATATCCTGATGTATTGGTACTTGACGAACCGACCAATCATCTTGATCTTGACATGATCGAATGGTTGGAAGGGTTTCTTTATGCATATCCCAAAGCAGTCATCTTTGTATCACACGACCGTAAATTCATCGACAAAATCGCCCAAAGCATACTTGCGATCGAAAACAAACAGATCACGCGTTATCCAGGGAACTATACTGATTATGTTATGTTACGTGATAGTCAAATAGAAAAACAAGAAAGAGCGTATGCTCAACAACAAAAAGACATTGCACGATTGGAAGCTTTGATTGAGAAGTTCCGATACAAAAAAAACAAAGCAGCTTTTGCACAGTCAAAGATCAAATACCTTGATCGAATGGAAAAGATAGAAAAACCGACCAGCGATCATAAATCATTCCATGTTTTGTTTGAACCACGGCTTAGAGGAGCAAAAGAAGTGTGCATACTGGATGAAGTAAAAATTGGGTATGATGTACCATTGGCAACGATTTCTTGTATCATCCATCGTAATCAAAAAATTGCCATCGTTGGTAAAAACGGAGTAGGGAAGTCGACATTATTAAAAAGCATTGCCGGTGAGTTGAAGATCCTTGGTGGAGAAATGGTTTTTGGACATCAAATCGAAATCGGATACTTCGATCAACAACTTGCACAGCTCAACTCAAGCAAGACCGTTTTAGAAGAAGTGTGGGATGAAAACGAAACACTTGATAAGTCTGAAATACGAAAAGTTCTTGGACAGTTTTTGTTTACGCAGGACGATGTGTTCAAGCAAGTATGTGATTGTTCAGGAGGAGAGAAGGTACGATTGACATTGGCAAAACTGATGCTCAAAAAAGCGAATTTCCTGGTCTTGGATGAACCGACCAATCACCTTGACATCCTTGCGAAAGAGTCATTGGAGGAAAGTTTGAAAAACTACAGTGGAACATTGCTGTTTGTGTCACACGATCGATATTTTGTGGATGCGATAGCGGACACAGTGTGGCTTTTCGATGAAAATCAATTGATCATCAAACAGAAGAAAGATCCATTGATTACCCAGCAAAAACAAGAGCAGCTTGAAAAAAAGGAATACAAACTTGCCCAAATCAAAAAAAGAAAAGAGAAGAAAGATCTTGAAAAGCAAATAAAGAAACTAGAAAAACAAGTGACGATTGAAGAAGAAGAGCTTGAGGATCTGCGTGAAAAACGTTTTGATCCTGATTATTATCATGACCATAAGAAAATGAATGATCTTAATGATCTTATAGACGAGAAACATAACCAGATTGCCCATTACATGCAACAATGGGAAGCATTGAACGAACAACTTTCAGAGGAGGAAAAAAATGAAGACGTTTGAACCGATGGTCATCAAAGGGATGAAGATCGAAAACAGGATCGGGGTTGCGCCTATGTGCACTTATTTGTGTGATGCGAAAGATGGAGTTGCCAATGATTATCATTTTGCTCACTATGCCAATTTGGCACTGGGAGCTCCGGGATTGATCATTCAGGAGGCAACTTCGATCAACGATCAAGGATATATCAGTGATCATTGTCTGGGGATTTACAAACCTCGCCAAAAAGAGGCACTGACCCATCTGGTTGATCTTGTACATCGCTATGGCACCAAGATCGGAATACAACTCAACCATGCCGGTAACAAATCAAAACGAAGCAACATCACCAAGATCGGCCCAATGGAGATGTCGGATGTCCATCAGGCAAATCATGATGAGATAAAGAAAATCATTGATGATTTCGCAGCAGCAGCAAAGGCGGCCAGAAAT
>CALFEZ010000013.1 GCA_937957895.1 uncultured Erysipelotrichaceae bacterium | reverse complement strand
GTGGCCCAAAATCCGTATATGATGAAAATGCTTTTTTGATCGATCAAACGATCTATGATCTGAACATTCCGATCTTGGGTATTTGTTATGGCATGCAGATGATGATCCATCAGCATGGTGGTATCGTGGCTTACGATGAGGATCATGAGTATGGAAAAGTGACGATTGATATCCTCAAAGAGTCCTTGCTGACCAAATCTTTGCCAAACCAACAAACCGTATGGATGTCCCATCAAGATCAAGTGCAGTCATTGCCTGAGAGTTTTGAGAATCTTGCATCCAGTCAGTTGTGTGATGTGGCGATGGTCAAACACCATGAAAAAGAGTTATATGGAGTGGCATTCCATCCGGAACTGACACATACCGAGTATGGTATGAGCATATTGGAGAATTTCGTGTTTGAGATTTGTCAGGTCAAACATCGCTGGGAAATCGCAGACTTTATTGAAAATCAAGTAACCAGCATTCAACAGACAGTCCAAAAAGACGGAGTTTTGTGTGCATTGTCAGGAGGTGTTGACAGCAGTGTGGTGGCATTGTTGCTTCAAAGGGCTGTTGGTCAACAATTGACTTGCATGTTCATCGATCATGGATTGTTGCGTTTAAATGAAGCAGAATGGGTCAAAAACGTGTTTGAAGACGAACATGGCATCCATTTGATCGTAGTCGATGCGAGAGAGCGGTTTTTACAAGCGTTAAAAGACATCGAAGATCCTGAGCAAAAACGCAAGATCATCGGAGAAACATTCATCAGAGTCTTTGAAGATGAAAGCAAAAAGCTGACCAACATCCAATATCTTGCACAAGGAACACTCTATACCGATGTCATCGAATCGGGAACCGAAACTGCCATGACCATCAAATCCCATCATAACGTGGGGGGGCTGCCAAAGGATATCGCATTCAAGCTGATCGAACCTTTGAACATGCTTTTCAAAGATGAGGTAAGAGAAGTTGGCAAGAGTTTAGGATTGGACCAAAGGATCGTCAACAGACAACCTTTTCCCGGACCGGGGATCGCCATTCGTATCATGGGTGCGGTGACCAAAGAAAAGATTGAGATAGTACAACGATCCGACAAGATCTTTCATGAGATTTTGGATCAAACCGGACTCAATGATACGATCTGGCAGGCTTTTACAGTATGTACCAATACCAAAACGGTAGGGGTCATGGGTGATCAACGAACCTATGCATATACGTTGGCTTTACGAGCTATCACATCACTTGATGGTATCAGTGCGGATGTTGCCGATATTCCGATGGAAGTGTTAAAACAAGTTTCCAATCACATCATCAATCAGATCCCACAGGTCAATCGAGTGGTCTACGACATCACATCCAAACCACCTGCAACCATCGAATGGGAATAACACACAAAACCCCAGGATGCTTCATCCATAAAAACAATGGGGTTTATGTTTTTTTGTGTTCAATAAAGAGGTCGATTACCTAATCGATAAGAGTCGTGGTGGTGCTACAGAACCAGATCTAAGGTTTGTTGATGATGGCATGGATGATATAATGAGACAAGATGCTTCATACCTACCTATGATCACATTGAAGATCATTTTTAGTATCTTACGTCAAGAAACGGAGAAGTCATGCTGATTAATAAAGAAGAAATCATCGCAAAATGGAATGCTGAGATGTATGACCAACATGTGACGGAAGTCGATGATGTCGATTTTATTTTGTCTTTGATCGGAACAGATGTTAAACGTGTTTTGGAAGTAGCCTGTGGAAGTGGCAGGATCCTAGTTCCTTTGGCAAAGGCAGGTCATGATGTGGTTGGCATGGATATCGACCAGAGCATGTTGGACAAGCTCACTGATAAAGCAATGCACGTAAACAACATCGCTTATCATCGATCGGATGTGATCAACGATCCTTGGGGAAGTGGATTTGATGTCGTGTTGTTGGCAGCTAATTTTTTGTTTAACATCGTTTCGGATACAGACGATCAACTTGCTCAAAAGCGCGTGATCCACAAGTCCGCACAAGCACTTGTTTCGGGTGGACATGTTTTCATTGACCTTGCTTATACTCAACACCCCCAGAAGTGGTTTGATGACCCGCAGGACAACGTGATCTGGCAAGGAACCGACAGCAACGGAACCTATGGAAGCATGTTGCTAAAAGACAGTACTTTTGACACAGAAAAAAACGTATGCCATTTCACTCGGGTGATCCAGCTTAAGCTTAAGGACGGTAAAGAGATCGTCCATAAAACCAGATCCACGAAACATTTCATAACTTTGAAGCAACTTCATGAGTGGTTGACAAGGTATGGCTTTGTGATAAAAAAGGAGTATGGCGACTACCAAGGCAATCCCATAAGCGATACTACCAACCGGGCCATCATTTGGGCTCAAAAGGAGTGATGATGATCAAATCAGAGAAAGGGTTATTGAATGAAGCGGGGTTTGATCAGTGGGCAATGTCATATGATCAAAGCATCGATTCTGATGAAGTTGGTTACCCATTTGAAGGATACTTCGATGTTTTAAGCTACATCCAAAAGAGTGTTCATGTTGATAGAAACACCTCTATTTTAGACCTAGGCATCGGGACCGGTTTGTTGACGACGTACTTCTATAAACAGGGGGCATCGATCTTTGGTCTTGATTTTTCCAAGCAGATGATCCATGAAGCATCAAAGAAAATGCCGCATGCAACATTGATTTATCATGATTTAAATGATGCCTTGCCAAAAGAGATCTTAAAGCAAAAATATGACTACATTCTTTCATCCTATGCTTTGCATCATGTTGATGATCAAAGAAAGCTGGACTTGATCCAACAACTGATATCATGCCTTAAGCCAACGGGTAAAATGCTTTTTGGAGACATCTCTTTTGAGACAAATGAGCAACTTGATCACGTGAAGCAAACCACCACAAGATGGGATGAGGATGAGTTTTATATGGTGGCTTCGTCCTTTGTTACCAAACTAAAAAGCGTGGGGGTACATGCTGAGTATGTGCAGATCTCGGTATGTGGTGGAGTGTTGAAAGTATATATGTAACTATGTATTTTGATCGAGATTCGTGATCGATAAGAAAGGTGATATTAAAAGTGAGAAGCTGGGATCCATGGCGGGGATGTCATAAGATCAGTGAAGGTTGTTTGAATTGTTATATCCATGTGGGCGATCTAAAGCGTAGTATAACTACCGATGCCATCATCAAAACAGAACAGTTCGATCGACCGATACGTAAAAACAACAAAGGTACATTTTTGATCCCTTCGAATGAAATGGTGTACACATGTTTTCGCAGCGATTTTCTGATCGAAGAAGCAGATCAATGGCGAGCAGAAGCTTGGCAGATGATGCGTGAGCGTCAGGATCTGTCTTTTTTGTTTTTGACCAAACGCATCGAACGATTCCAGCTGGTGGCTCCCCATGATTTTTCAGAGAACTTCCGGCATGTTCATGTGGGATGTTCGATCGAAAACCAACAAAATGCCGATCGAGCACTATCGGAGTTGGTGAAACTTCCGATTCATCACAAACTGATCATTTGTCAGCCCATGCTCGGTCCGATCGATTTGAGCGAGTATTTAAGTGGGGGTATCGAGTTGGTCGTGGTCGGTGGTGAATCAGGAAGAAACGCACGACCATTGCATCATGATTGGGTACTTGCCATTCGAGATCAGTGTATAAAACATCGTGTGAGTTTCGAGCTTCGTCAACTTGGAAGCATTACCATCAAAGATGGTAAAACATACAAAATCCCTAAAAACCAGTTGTTTGCCAACGCAAAAAAAGCAGATCTCAATGTGATGTTTTAAGGTCTGCTTTATGCTAAAGTCGCCAGATACGCGATTGGGGTATTGTTTACACCCTCATAGGTATATGATCGGATGATTTTGGCATGTCGATCAAGCCAAGACTTGACTTCGATCGCTTCTATTTCACCTTGACTGTGCCCAGTATAGACCGTGATGCAGATCCATCCGTCCTTTGCCAGCAGATCACGCAGATGATCCAATGCCAAGAGGGTGGTCGTGGCTTCTGTCACACTTGAATGATCACTTTGGGGCAGATACCCGCAATTGAACATCACTCCATCGATAGGTGTTGTGATGTATTTTTTGATTTGGGTGTGAGAATCATGGATCAAGGTGACATTGTCAAGATGCATGATTTTTTCTTTGGTTCGCTGATAGGCAAGCTCACTCACATCAAAGGCAAACACATGCTTGCCAAGTGAAGCCAGAAACACAGTATCATGCCCGTTTCCTGCTGTGGCATCAACCAGGATGTCCGATGCTTGGATCCTCTTTGCAAGCCACTGATGGGTCACTTTATTGATGTTTTTATGTCTCATGATATTTTCCTTGATATGTGTCACGTCGTACCATTTCTTTGTCGATACTGTTCAAAACGACACGTTTTTTTATGGTCCACAATGGTGCGATCAGATCATCTGCCAAAGCATCTCCGGTGATCCGGTGGATGACCATCGTTGGAGGTAATATCTCCAGCTGTTGGATGACGATATCGACAAACTGTTCCATGTCAAGCAGATTAAAGGGTTCTTTCAGATAATCCTCTCCCATTTTTGTGTTTTTAAGGACATGAAGCATGTGTATCTTCAAACCATCGATGGGTTGGGTTGCTGCCCATCTAGCTGTTTGAAGCATCATCTCTTTGGTCTCATATGGCAATCCATTGATGATATGCACTACTACATGGAAGTGTTTGTTTTGACATTTCTTTAGGATTTCTTCAACGATACTCATGCCATGTCCACGATGGATGAGCTTGTTGGTTTTTGGGTGGATCGATTGCACGCCAAGCTCCAAATAGACAGGCTTTTTAAATGATTGTTGGTGAAAGTATTCGATCGTTGCATCGGAAAGGCAATCTGCTCGTGTACCCAGTGCCACTGCTACATTGTCATATGCGTCACTAAAGAAAGGATCATAGATGATCTTAAGGGCATCCAGTGAAGCATACGTATTGGTGTATGCCTGAAAGTAAGCGACTGGTTTGGCATTAGGCCATTTGCGCAGCATGATTTGCTTTTGTGCTTCATACTGTTTCTTTAAAGAATGCGAAGAATTCAAAGTGAAATCACCGCTTCCTCTGATCGAACAAAACGTACAGCCACCTTTGCCATCGATGATATGCGGACATGAAAACCCGGCATCCAATACTGCTTTGTATAGTTTCTGATGGAATACCTGATCAAAATGATAATTCAATGTATGATAACGCTTGTTGTCATTGCTGTAGATAAACGGATGCTTCATAGTTTTTTTAGTGTGTCGATCAATCTTGTTTTCTGTGTCTCTCGTATGGTTTCAAAAAAGGAAGACATGGTCAAAGAGTCAGGGGCAGGTCGGTCGATGTTACCATAATACCCGTTGCTAAATCCGACCAGCACTTTAAAGGATGGGAGTTGTTGCTGATAAAACGAATGCCATTCAAACGGAGTGAAGATCAGTGTACATTGTGACATCTCAAATACAACAAAGTCAACCTCTGTGGGTAGATGAGCCTCATACTCCTTGATTTTAGGTAACAGCTGCTCAGCAAAATGAGTGAGCTGAGGGTTTTTGGTGGCAACAAAACGTCTTATGGATTTTGTCTGATGTGAGATTGGAATGGTGATGGTACGGGTCATGATCGAACTTGGATGGATAAATGCGGTCGATCTGATGAGCTTGTTGATATGATCTACCAAGATGTTTGATATCTTGATACTTTCCTGATATGTGGGAGTGATCTGCATCTCATCCACATCCACATCCAGGCAAGCTCCCTGAAAAAAAATGAATGTTTCAAACGGATGCTGACGTTGCAGTTTTTCCAGCATCGCTCCCACATAATCCGAAGAAAAGTAATGTGCATTTTTAGCAACAAGGGTGGGATGAGCATTGAAAAACACCCAATGGGAAACAGGGCGAACATCGTCGTACAATGATAACAATTGCAAACGTGTCGTGCCCAAAGGATGATGATAAAATCCGTCCAAGGTGATGTCCTGGCAGGAAAAAGCGATCTTCAGATCGATTTTCTGTGATCTCAGTTTGATCAGACATATTTCAAAACGCTCCAATACATACGAAAGATACTTCGGATTGTGTTTGAAAGTGTGATATCCGGTAAATAGAGAAGGGGCTGAATGAACATGGGTGGCACTAGCGATCAGTTTGATGGGTGACTGAAAATGATGTTGTGCTAATTCTTCCATTTTCTTGATCACTATTGGGGAAATGGCAAACACATCAAGAGTAACAAGCAAGATTGGTTGTTCGATCTCGATAAAAAAACACCTGATAAACATGTCACCTTTGGTCAGTGACAGATTGTTTCGATCGAGCAAATGTCCGACGGGTCGTTGTGGTGATGTCGGATTGATCACCATGGATTGATAACCGATTTTCATGATTTTTCCTGATTGTAATCATTTTATCACAAAGCATGAATATTTTACGTTTATTTTGATGATTCAAGTATTATTTGCGATGATCGTGTGATTTTGTAGTCGTATCAAGATATCCTCAAGGGTTTTCTTTGATTTTGGTTTTTGCTATAGTGTTATCATCAAGAGGGTGAAGACATGGAATCATTGATCATCAAAGTGACGGAGTACAACGATCTTGTTAATATAAGAGATTTGTGGAACGACAAAGAAGTCATGAAACATGTAGGGTTTCCCCAAGGACTCAACATCACACTTGATGAGTTGATACAATGGCTAACAAAGGTGAAAGAAAACCCCAAAAGGGAACACTTTTCGATCTATCACATGGATTTTGGGTTCTGCGGAGAAACACATTTTCGTGTTGACGAGCATGGATATGGTGCCATGGACATCAAGCTGCTTCCGGTTGCTCGTGGCAGAAACATTGCTTATCTGGCCCTTTCTTATGCGATCGAACAAGCCTTTCTTAAAGGACAAGCAGAGATAGTCTATGTCGATCCACATCCAGACAATTACAAAGCATGGAAGTTATATGAGAAACTTGGATTTGAAATAGCGGATGTTCCAGACCATCTGGATGTGGGATCGACTTTTCAGATCCTAAGGCGTGAAGCATGGTTGGATCGATCAAGATGATAGGTGATTGGCTGAAGTTGTTGACACCATTGTGCGGATTCGATATGATATCTTCAATGCTATGAAAAGAAGTAGTAGGATGTGGGATGCTTAAAGAGAGTCGATGGATGGTGTGAATCGATGGCAAAGCGATCTGAACTCGTCTTGGAGCTGAGCGTATGCTCCGTGATTCTGCGTTAATGAATCGAGTGCACGTCATGTGAACTAAGGTGGTACCGCGTTTTTCGTCCTTAGAGGACGTTTTTTTATGGAATGGAGAGTCATGATGGAATACAACCACAAGAAGATTGAAAAGAAATGGCAACGTTTTTGGCAGGAAAACGGGTCGTTTTATACTGATGTCCGTGATTTCGATAAACCGAAGTATTACGTGTTGGACATGTTTCCGTATCCTTCCGGAAGCGGACTGCATGTAGGACATCCTGAAGGATATACGGCAACCGATATCGTTGCTAGAAAAAAGCGGATGGAAGGCTACAATGTGCTTCATCCCATGGGATGGGATGCCTTTGGTCTGCCAGCTGAGCAGTTTGCTTTGCAGACAGGCAATCCACCGGCAGAATTCACCAAGAAAAACATCGAGACGTTCAAACGTCAGATCCAATCTCTTGGGTTGTCTTATGACTGGACCAAAGAGTTCTCAACCACAGATCCGGAGTATTTCAAATGGACACAATGGATCTTTATTCAGCTTTATAACAAAGGACTGGCTTATGTCGAAAACATGCCTGTC
>CALFEZ010000012.1 GCA_937957895.1 uncultured Erysipelotrichaceae bacterium | reverse complement strand
ATTTTTTTACTGATGTCTATGTTTAACATCAACGTACTTGCATCTAGTGAAATCAGAATGGATGTTACGTCGATATTGCATGTTGATGATGGGGTGGAGGTAATGATCGATCTATCCTTAGGAAGTTCACTGGGTGCCTTCATGAGTACTCTAAACATGGATGAGGGGATGATATTGAAGAGTATCAAGTGCATGAATGATTGTATTGTGGATTACAACTCGATGACTCAAACGATGATTGTTTATCCAAGCAGTACATTATCAAATTTGTCTGATAAGATCACACTCACGTTTGTCATCGAGGATCAAATCACACATAAACACTTAAGAGAATTCTCATTTAAAGATATCCACTCTTCTGATGATCTAGGCTTTCAAACAACTTCTTATGATGATGTTACTATGATGATTGTAGTTCCAGATCTTCTGATGGATGATCCGTTGGATCAAGATGGGTCAAAAAAGAATGAAGAACATGATGCATTACCTCCGACAGGGTACACTCACGAAAGACTTGTGATGGGTTACCTGATGATGTTGGGGATGATGATCGTGCTGGCGTGTAAAACAAAATATGGAAATCAGGTTTAAAACAGTATTTCATCTGATGATGAAGGCTGTTGTATGCCGATTTTGATCAATCGACATCAACAAAAACAATGGATGATAATCACCGACTTAAATGGTATAATTATGGCTGTATTTGCTGTGCAACATTCAATAGGGGGACATCGTACATGACATTGTATGAAAAGATTGTCAATAGACAAGAAAAGATTTCTTTAGTCGGGTTGGGGTATGTCGGACTTCCCATCGCGATCGCTTTTGCAAAAAAGTCAGAAGTCATCGGGTTCGATGTGAGTGAAGAAAAAATCTCATTGTATAAACAAGGATTGGATCCGACCAAGGAAGTCGGTGATGATGAAGTTAAAAATACTTCGGTATTTTTCACGTCCAACCCACAAGATCTAAAACAGGCCAAGTTTCATATCGTTGCAGTTCCAACTCCGGTGACCAGTGATCATGTCCCGGATTTGAGATATGTCGAATCTGCCAGCCAGATCGTCGGAAAAAACCTTGTGTCTGGATCGATTGTTGTTTTTGAATCGACAGTATATCCTGGAGTGACAGAAGAAGTTTGCATCCCGATTTTGGAAAAAACATCGGGTCTACGGTGTGGTGTGGATTTCAAAGTAGGGTATTCTCCAGAACGGATCAATCCAGGGGATAAGGTCCATCGTTTGGAAACAATCGTCAAGGTCGTGTCCGGAATGGATCAAGAGTCATTGGATATCATTGCCAAAGTATATGAGTTGGTAGTTGATGCAGGTGTTTTCAAGGCGGAATCGATCAAAGTTGCTGAAGCAGCCAAAGTCATTGAAAACTCACAACGAGACATCAATATTGCTTTTATGAATGAACTTTCAATCATTTTCAACAAAATGGACATCGATACCAAAGCTGTATTGGAGGCTGCCAACACAAAATGGAATTTTCTGAATTTTTTCCCTGGTTTAGTTGGTGGACATTGTATCGGAGTCGATCCGTATTATTTGACATACAAAGCTCAGCAGCTCGGGTATCAATCGCAGGTGATATTATCCGGAAGAAAAATCAACGATGACATGGGTAGGTATGTGGTCGAAAACTTGATCAAATCAATTATCCGGCAAAATATCCTCGTAAAAGAAGCGAAGGTGGCGATTTTAGGATTCACATTCAAAGAGAACTGCCCCGATACGCGAAACACACGTGTGATCGATATGATCGAGGCTCTAAAAGAATATGGTATCGATCCTTTGGTGATCGATCCGGAAGCGGATCAACAAGAGGCTTACGATGAGTATAAAATCGAATTTGATGATTTTTCGTCGTTGCATGACATGAATGCGATCATTGTAGCTGTTGCTCATAATACCTTCAAAAACCTTGAATTGATAACCTTCGATCGATGGTATACTAATCATGAAGGTAAGCCGATCTTGTTTGATCTTAAAGGAATATTCGATAAACAGGCATTCCTCTCTCATGGTTATGAGTACTGGCGTCTTTGATCGATCGGAGGTAGAACATGGGATACAAACATATCGTCTTTGACAAAAATGATTCTTTTCTCGTGACCGGAGGAGCCGGATTTATTGGATCCCATCTTTGCGAGGTTTTGGTAAGAAGAGGTCACAGAGTTGTGTGTTTGGATGATTTATCCAATGGCAAACAGGCACATGTCGATCTTTTTTGTGACGCTTCGAATTTCACGTTCATCAAAGGAGACATCCGTGATTTCAATACATGTCTTAGTGCCACAAAAGGCATTGATTATGTGCTTCATCAAGCTGCCTGGGGGAGTGTTCCCAGAAGCATAGAGCAGCCGTTGTTGTATCAGGAAATTAATATCAAAGGGACTTTGAACATGTTGGAGGCATCTAGGAACAATCATATCAAACGCTTTGTGTATGCTTCCAGTTCTGCCGTTTATGGGGATGAACCAAATCTCCCCAAAAAAGAAGGTCAAGAAGGTAATTTATTGTCCCCGTATGCGATCACAAAGCATGTGGATGAAGAGTATGCGAAAATGTACACCTCATTATATGGTTTGGCTACGTATGGATTGCGTTATTTCAATGTTTTTGGACCAAGACAAGACCCAGATGGACCTTATGCTGCCGTATTGCCCAAGTTTATCAAGCAGCTCTTGCATCATGAATCACCCACCATTTATGGGGATGGTAAACAAAGCAGAGATTTCACATATATCGAAAATGCGATTGAAGCCAACTTGAAAGCATGCAAAGCTTCACGGGAAGCTTCCGGGAAAGTTTACAATATTGCCTATGGAAAAAAAGAGGTATTGAATGACATCTATTCTCATATCACTCATGCTTTAGGGGTGACCATCGATCCTATTTATGCACCTGAGCGAAAAGGGGATATCAAACACAGTTTAGCTGATATCACTTTGGCTAAAAAGTGGCTTGATTATGATCCCGAATGGGATTTTAAAAGAGGCATTGAAGCATCAATCGATTACTATAGGATGCTGTATCAAAAGGAAATATAATGTTGTCAACAACACCTCCTCGCTATTTAAAAAGCAGGCAAATCATAACTTAAGTTAATCTTTCAGTAAGTTGTGTTTGAGAACAGTATCAATTCTTGCATGGATTTGATGGGTGAAGAAAAGGAGAGGCAGAATGAAAATCACAGTCGTGGGTATCGGGTATGTTGGATTATCCAATGCCATATTGTTAGCCCAGCATCATAAAGTCATTGCATTGGATATCATCCAAGAGAAAGTAGATCAGTTGAATCAAAAGCAGTCTCCCATCGTTGATCAGGATATCCAACAATATCTTGATTCAAAAAATCTGGATTTGTTTGCGACAACACAGAAAGATTTGGCTTATCATGATGCTGAATGGGTGATCATCGCTACTCCTACAGACTATGACCCTGACAAGAACTTTTTTGACACATCCAGTGTTGAAGCGGTCATCAATGATGTGATGCATTATGCTCCCAATGCCCATATGGTCATCAAATCAACGATTCCTGTTGGATTTACTGAAGACATCAAACACCGTCTTGGTCTTGATAAGCTTATCTTTTCTCCGGAGTTCTTGCGGGAGGGGAAAGCTCTATATGATAATCTTTATCCATCACGCATCATCGTTGGCGAAAAGTCAACCAAAGCTCAGATGTTTGCTTCATTGATGATAGAAGGAGCCATTAAAAAAGATACACCGATTTTGTATACTAATCCTACTGAAGCAGAGGCAATCAAGTTGTTTTCCAATACCTATCTGGCACTGCGAGTTGCTTTTTTCAATGAACTGGACACATATGCCGAGATAAGGGGGCTGGATACTCGTCAGATTATTGAAGGAGTAGGACTGGATCCGCGTATCGGGACCCACTATAACAACCCTTCCTTTGGGTATGGTGGATACTGCCTGCCCAAGGATACGAAGCAATTACTTGCAAACTATGACAAGGTACCCAACAACATCATCACGGCGATCGTCGATGCCAATCGTACGAGAAAAGATCACATTGCCAATATGATTCTTCAAAAAAAGCCTAAGACTGTCGGTATCTACCGGCTGACCATGAAGCAGGATTCCG
>CALFEZ010000011.1 GCA_937957895.1 uncultured Erysipelotrichaceae bacterium | reverse complement strand
ATGTCCATTCTACCATTTATGACACTTCAAGGCAATTGAGGAATTTATCGATGGCAATCTTCTTAAGTCTGTAATACGTGCTGGTTGAGTAAAACTCTAGATACCAGTTCCTTCTTTTTTTTTCACAAAATCATTCTCGATAATCAACTTGGAGTCTTCATCCAACTGATTGAAAGCATTCTCAACAAAACGGAAGAAATCCAACGAATGTGGTCTTACAAAATGAGTATGCATCGCGCTTTCTACTTCTACTTTTGAATTCAGGTATTCTTTGATGTGTCTTTCAATCAACTTAGATTTATCCTTCATATTAGGATCCTTTCTCTAGCCTGTATAGGCAGCTGAATACAAGATATCAAAAAATTCATTTTAAATGCAACGGATAATTTGCATGTTGTTGAAAAAGTCCAAAATTTGGGAATTTTTTGGCTGAAACAGAAAAGTTTTCCACAATCATTGCCTTAAAGACAAAAAACAACCACTATTACGTGGTTGTTATCGTATGAATATTAACCATAGAACACCAACGATCGCTGCTATCATCAATAGTACGACGGGTATGATGGTGATCAAGGCAGCAATGATCAGGGCAGTAGTATCGTTTTTTTCAAACTCTGTCTCCCTGAGCTTCTTTTTGACCTCTTCGATATCATAATCAGGTTTTTCCTGAGGTCTTCTTCTAAAAAGCAATCTACTCACCGCCTCTTAGATGACATGCAACGAAGTGCCCTGGTTCGATCTCTTGCCATACTGGATCGACGATCCGGCACTTATCGAAAGCATATTTACATCTTGTATGGAACTTACATCCTGATGGAGGTTTGATCGGTGATGGGATATCGCCTTCTAAAATGCTCAGTTCCTGATTGGATTCTACGTCAGTTCTGGGGATCGCTTCAAGCAAAGCTTCTGTATAAGGATGCAAAGGATTTGCAAAGATTTGCTCGCTGTTTGCCAATTCGACGAGATTACCAAGATACATGACACCGATTCGATCGGAAATAAACTTGACAACACTCAAATCATGAGTAATGAACAAATAGGTAAGTTTCATTTCATTTTTCAGATCGATCAACAAGTTGATGATCTGAGATTGGATGGACACATCCAATGCACTGACCGCTTCATCACACACGATAAACTGTGGATTCAATGCCAATGCTCTGGCGATACCGATACGTTGTCTCTGACCACCGGAAAACTGGTGAGGATAACGATGGATGAAGTATGGAGCCAATCCACATTTATCCATGATATCAGTGATGTATTCGGTGTACTCTTTGCTGTTTGGATTTTTGAAATATCCATGTGCCAGTAAGCCTTCACCAATGATCTGTCCGACAGTTAGTCTTGGATTTAACGAGGAATATGGATCCTGAAAGATGATTTGAAGATCCCTGCGCAGTATACGCACTTCTTCTTCAGTAAGCTTAGCCATATCGATCCCATCATCCAACTGTTCTTCATACAAATCAAAGTGCTCATTGACTCTACACTCCTGACGAAGCTGTTCTACTGGAATCGACGCTTTTTCCACATCTGCTTCTGCCTTGACAAGCTGCTGTTTCAGATCAACGATCTGTTGGTCGATCTTGTTCAATGCGTTTTGGCTTTTTACGACTTTTGCTTCATTTTTCTTGTTTTCAAGATTCTCGATCTTGCGCGTTAGTACGGCTGCGTGTCTTTGATGTTTGTATTGCTCTTTTAGAAGTTTCGATACTTTGTTCAAGTCTTTATGAGTCAATAATCCACCAGCGATCCTAAACATGTTGCGATACTCATTTTCAAGAACAGCACGTTCTTTTTCTTGTTTTTCAATCAGTTTACCACGAGCGATATCATCTTTCTCGTTGTCGATTTGAGTCTGGATCTTGTCAAGATCTTGTTTGTCTTTCAAATAGCGAGGATACTCTCTTGCTAATGTGTCCAGTACTTCCATAATGTATTTCGGAGCCATGTCTGCTATGGATTTACCATAATAGAGCGTGCTACCTTCAGTTTGATCGTATAGTTGTAAGATCGTTCTTCCAAAGGTTGATTTTCCACATCCT
>CALFEZ010000010.1 GCA_937957895.1 uncultured Erysipelotrichaceae bacterium | reverse complement strand
CACATTGATCGTATGTCGATGCTTTTGTGGCCCGATTAGGTTGGCGGGAAACACAACAGGAAGTGTTTCATCCAGATCACGAACTTCCCTTTTGGCATATGCGTGATTGCCAAGAGTGATGACGTCGATTCCGATATCGACGAAATAACGTGCAATCTTGTTTGTGATGCCTTTGCCATGAGCAGCATTCTCGCCATTGGCGATCACCATGTCGATACGATGCTCTTTACGTAGAATCGGTAAGAGCGATCCAACGATCGCTCTTCCGGGTGATCCTACGATATCACCAATAAACATTATTTTCATTATTTTGCCAGTTCCGATGTCCGCAGTTCACGGATGACAGTAACTTTGATTTGTCCGGGGTAAGTCAGTTCATTCTCGATTTTGTCACGGATTTCACGTGCAACTCGCTGAGCTCCAAGATCATCCAGTTTTTCTGGAATGACCATGACACGGATCTCACGACCGGCTGAGATGGCAAACACTCGTTCGACTCCATCAAAACTGCTTCCGATCTCTTCAAGCTTTTCAAGTCTTTTGATGTAGTTCTCAAATGATTCGAAACGGGCACCAGGACGAGCAGCAGACAATGTATCGGCAGCTGCCACCAATGTAGCGATGATGCTCGTTGCTTCTTTTTCACCATGATGCGACTCGATTGCATTCAAGACCACAGGATGTTCTCCGTGTTTTTTTGCTACACGGTATCCAAGTTCGATATGGGACCCTTCCATTTCAAAATCCAGTGCCTTCCCAATATCATGCAATAGTCCTGCACGTTTGGCAAGATTTTGATTGAGTCCAAGCTCAGCAGCCATCATGCCCGTAAGATGAGCAACCTCGATGCTGTGTGCCAAAGCATTTTGTCCGTAGCTGTAACGATATTTCAAGCGACCAATCAATGATACGATCTCTTTGTCAACCTTGTGTAAGCCTAGTTTAAAGAGAGTCTCTTCTCCGGTTTTTAGCATCGATTCCTGAAGTTCCGCTGTAACTTTGTTTACGACTTCCTCAATTCGACCCGGTTGGATGCGTCCGTCACGGATCAAGATTTCCAATGCTGACTTTGCGATCTCTCTTCGTATAGGATCAAAACACGATACGGTGATCGCTTCAGGAGTATCGTCAATGATCAAATCAACACCGGTCGCTTGTTCGATCGCACGAATGTTACGACCTTCACGACCAATGATACGTCCTTTCATTTCTTCATTTGGCAAACTGACTACAGATACAGTTCGCTCAGTAGCTTCTTCCTGTGAGTAACGTGCGATAGCCAATCCGATGATGTTGCGGGCTTTTTCCGCTGCGATCGATTGGGCACGCTCTTCTTCTTCCTTGATATACATCATGATCTCATTTTGGATCTTCTTTTCGACTGCCATCATCAACTCTTCTTTTGCTTCGTTTTTGCTCATGGCAGCAACGCGCTCCAAAACTTCGATCTGGCTGTCTATCTTTGTCTGCAGTTCGCGTTCCATCTTATCAATGGAATTGTATTTGTCACTTATAGCTTTGTGTTTATCTTCGATTTGTTTTTCTTTTTGTGTCAACGTTTGTTCGCGGTTGTTTAAATTGTCTTCTCTTCGTGACAATTTGTTCTCCAACTCCAATACTGATGCGCGACGTTCTTTAATCTCTTTTTCTGCAGCAAGCGTTAATTCATATGCTTGCGTTTTACCTTCCAAAACAGCCTGTCGGACTGTCGTGTCCGCTTTAGAGGCTGCTTCGTCTAAGATTAATTTCGCTTTTTGTTGATCTCTGTTAAGTCCTAATTTCGAAAATATA
>CALFEZ010000009.1 GCA_937957895.1 uncultured Erysipelotrichaceae bacterium | reverse complement strand
GGTTCATTGGTCGATAAAACCAAGACCAGATTTGGAAAACTAAGACCTTATCTTTTGGCGGTACCTATCCCCATGGCTGTATTTACGATCCTGACATTCATCAATGTCGACATGTCATACTCAAATCGACTGCTCTATGCTTATGTTACGTATATCGGATGGGGAATGATCTATACGGTGAGTGATGTCCCTTATTGGGGGCTGTCAGCTGCCATGACGACCGATCCCAAGCAACGACTTTCGATCATATCGATGGCAAGAGTTTTTTGCAACATCGGATTGGCCATATCGATAGTGATCCCACCTATCATCATCTCATTGTTTGCAGGACAACAACTGGGGTACACCCTCTCTGCGATTTTGATGGCCATCGTGGGTGGCACATTGTTTTTTTTGGCTTTTTTCAATACCAAGGAACGTGTCGTTGCCAGTAGCCAGGATCAATCCATCCTGAAAAACCTTTCTTTGCTAAAACACAATAAGCCATTGCTTTTGCTTCAAAGCTCACGCATCCTGGGTGCATTGAGGATGGGGCTGGCAGCAGCAGGAACATATTTCGCCAAATATAACCTTGGCAACGAACTCTATTTTTCCATATTGGGAGGCACACTTATCATTTCCATGATCACAGCGATCATTTTGACCCCTCAATTCTCCAAAAAGATCAATAAAAAAGTTTTGTATCAAGGTAGCTTGATTTTGGGAGCCTTTGCTCATCTGGCAATGTTTGTCTTTGGATATGATAACATGCTGTTGTTGTTTGGGTTTTTGTTTGTAGCTGGCTTTGGCATGGGTGTCAATGATGTCATCATGTACTCCATGGTGACTGATTCGATCGATTATCTTCAGCTTCAAACCAACAAGCGGCTTGAAGGCGTCAGTTTCTCATTGCATACGTTTACGACTAAAATGCAAACAGCCATTTCGGCATTTGTCATAGGATGGGTGTTGCAGGTCTATGGATTTGTTGAGAATGTATCTCAATCTCCACAAGCTCTGATGGGCATCTTCATGTTATTGACGATCTTGCCGGCGATAGCCAGTTTGCTAAGTTTGATCCCGATGCATTATTACCCACTGACTGAAGCAAAACACAAAGAAATACTAGAAAAAATCCAATGATTCACTCATTGGATTTTGTTTCTCTATTTTTGAGGAAGGATCAGATTGAGGATCACACCCACGATGGCAGCCAATGCTACTCCAGATAACGTAGCCAGTGAAGATATTTGAAACACAGCTCCACCAAGTGCCAAGACCATCATTGCTGATGCAATGATCAGGTTGCGTTGCTTGCTGAAGTCGATTCCGGCATCCACCAACACTCTAAGACCATTGGAAGCAATGACTCCAAACAACAAGATACTCATTCCACCTAATACCGGATCAGGAATCGTAGATATGGCTGCTGATACTTTACCTAAAAAGCTTAGAAGGACTGCAAAGACAGCTGCTCCGCCGATCACATACACGGATGCTACTTTCGTCATGCCAACGACTCCGGTATTCTCACCATAAGTCGTGTTGGCAGGACCACCCACCAAAGCACTGAAAGCAGTCGCGATTCCATCACCGATCAACGTTTTATCTAGACCAGGATCTTTTAAGAAGTTTCTGTTACAAATCTTGCCTAAGACTGTGTGATCTCCGATGTGTTCAGACAGGGTTACGATCACGATCGGTACGATCGCCCACATCTCAGGACCAAAATACAATGTATATCGGTCGAAGTTACCGAGTGCAAATGGCAACGCCAACTCAGGAACTCGAAGGAAACTTGCTTCCGCAATAGGTGAAAAATCAACGATCCCAAACAAAACGGCAACGATGTATCCCCCAACTATACCAGTTATAAACGGAATTATTTTGAAGAAACCTTTGGCAAAGACAGCGACCAATGCTGTGATCATGAAGGTGATGATGGCTACTGCAATGACTCTCCAATCGCTATCGAGACTCAATCCAGCCTGACCAACAGCAACACCTGCCAATCCCAGACCGATGATGATGATCATCGGTCCTATGACGATCGGTGGAAGCAGTACGTCAAGCCATTTGGTACCGATGAGCTTGATGAAGATGGCCACTACCACATAAAGCAGACCAACGATGATCAATCCTGTTTGTGATGCTCCGATCTCTCCTCCCAATGCTTCTCTAGCAAACACCATGGCAGTGATATATGCAAATGATGAGCCTAGATAGACTGGAACCTTAGCTTTGGTCGCTACGATATAGATGAGAGTACCTACACCAGAGGCAAACAGAGCGATCGATACCGGAAACCCAACGATGATCGGAACTAACACTGTAGCTCCAAACATCGCAAATACATGCTGGATACTCAATGCCGCCCATTGCAGGGGCTTGGGTCTTTCATTTACATCCAGCAACAATTCTCTTTCTTCCATGAACTTTCCTCCTATATTGGGTATAGGCCACATAAAAAGGACTTACGCAAAAGTCCTTTCTAAATGTTCAGGGTTACTTTTTGATTCGCCTTGTTGATCTCACAGGATCACATTTAAAGGACCTACACTACGGAGATTATAACACACCATATTAGGCTTGCCAACATCTAGTTCTATACTTTTATCGGTAAATTGGGTATAATCAACCAAGGTGATAAAATGAATAAAGCAATTTTCTTTGATTTGGATGGGACGCTGATCGACCCTCAGTCCAACAGCATACCCGCTTCTGCAATCGAAGCACTCAAAAAGCTCAAAACCAACGGACATTTTCTGGCGATCGCTACCGGAAGAAGCATTCGATCGGTGATCGAATCCAATATCCATGATGTGATAAAGTGGGACGGGTATGTCTGTTCAAGCGGACAACAGGTGTTTTTGCCTGATTTTACACTTCTTTATGGTGAATACATGGACAAAGAGATCTTGACAAAGATTCAGGATATTTGTCTTAAAAATGATATAAACGCTCAGTTTCAGTGCGAAGATTCATTCATGCTAAAAGAACCGGACTCTGCAGTATTTGAGTCTCATGGTTTTTTTAATGAACCAATCCCGCAAAAAATAAAACGTTATGATGATGAGAACATTGAAATGGTCATGGTCTATCATCATGATCATCGTAAGTTTGACTTGTTCAAAGATATCAACGATATTGTGATTTATCCTGGTCAGGCACCCTATGCTGATGTCATCTCGTCAAATAATTCGAAATATCACGGTATCAAAGCCATGCTTGATCACATAGGTTATGATACATATCGATACATCGCTTTTGGTGATTCATTCAATGACTATGAAATGATCAAAAATGCAACATATTCGATCGCAATGGGCAATGCACATCCAAGCATCAAAAACACTGCGGATATGATCACCCGCAGTGTGGATCAGGATGGGGTATACGCTGCTTGTCACAGGATGGGATTGCTTTAGTCGATGTAGATCTTGACGACATCGCCATCATTGGAT
>CALFEZ010000008.1 GCA_937957895.1 uncultured Erysipelotrichaceae bacterium | reverse complement strand
GAGAGACAGGTGAACGATGGCCATTACACCTGCTATGACTGCACCTGTTACTGCTGCATATACGGCCCACATCGAATCAAGACCCAGCACGACCACCAGAATATAACCGATCCCGAGCATAAATCCAACCCGAACAAGTTGTTCCAGAACTTGAGAAAAAGCATAGATCTCCATGTACTTCAATCCTTGAAACAATGAGCGATATGAACCTAGCACCGGCGTTACCAACATGGCAACACCGATGATGTACAATACATTTCTTGTTCGTTCAATGGACTCTATGGAAACATTCTCAGTCACGATCAATCGTGCCAATGGCGTTGCGAACATTATGATAAACATCATGGTGACCAATCCGATGAAAAACAACAGATTGCGTGCCAACTTACGGATCATCAATACGGTGGCAATGTCATCCTTAACGTAATATTTGGCAATCAACGATGCAATTGCCAAAGGGATGCCAGCAACTGCGATCTGCAAAGCTAGATCGTATAATGTATACCCATAGGAATAATATGCGGTGTTTGGCTGGGTTGCGAGCGCAGTAAAAGGCGATACGTATAGAATTCCGATCGCCTTGGATATTAAGATGCCGGCAGAACTGGTCAGCCCACCGGCAATGATCGAGCGTCGATGTTGATTATGATTCATCTTGCTCTTCATCTTCTTCACTATCATCGATATCATCATCGTTGTCATGACTGCCGTCTTGCATGCGATCATAATCAAGATTTCGGATAAAGAACTCCCTGGTGGCATTTAGCTTGGCATAATCTCTCCAGGCTACCATGATCTTGAGTTCTACCACCGAAACATCGACCATACCGCTAAGGATGATACCTTTTACATATCCTTTTTCAACATCTATCTGAAAAGGGATCATGTTGACATCCTTGGTTTCAAAAATGCCGAAGTTTGGCATCATCTTGTCTGCTCTTTCAAAAGAAACATCGTTTTCCACGACCATTACTTCAATGTCGTACATGGCAATGCTCGGATTGTCGATGATGATATCGTAACGATATTTGTCTTGTATTTTGTTAAATGCGATCTCAATGTCAAAAGCATCTGAGAATGCCAAAAAACGATCGTTGTCAAAAATCGATGTATAATAAGCCTGATAGCGAGCGTAATTCTCTTTTGATAGATACTTATCTGAATCGAATGCACATCCACTCATAAGCAAGATAAGCATGATCATCGTGATTTTTCTAAGCATGGTCACACCTCGCAAATAGTATACCATAAACGTAAAATTTGATGTATAATGTCACCGAGGTGAATTATGACATCCAGACAAAAAGCAGGAATATTGTTGATTGCATTGGGTGGATTGTTGTTTATTAACAACCTTTATCCCGATGTGTTGAAAGGGATCATGCAGCTTATCAGTTTCCCTGTGATCCTGATTGCAATTGGTGCTTATCTTCTTCTAATCAGAAAGTGATCAAAAAGACAGCACAACGAACGATTTCTTTCCTTTTTTGATGATGGCGTACTGATGGAAGTAAGCGTCATCTTTTTTTATCTCAAACTGAATGTCATCGACTTTCACATTGTTGACACTCACCGAACCATTGTTGATCAGTTCGCGAGCTTGGCGATTGCTGCTGACAAGACCTCCAAGATGCAATGCTTCGATGATGCCGATGGTTTGGTCTATTTGGATCGTCGGAGCATCTTCAAATACCATTTCCATTTCTTTCTTTGAAAGACTCTCAAAATCCATCGTGAAAAGTACGTCACTGATGCGAACTGCCATTTCCATGGCTTCTTTGTCAAACACCAACTCGGTAAGTTCCTTAGCCAAAGCGATCTGAGCTTCACGTAAATGAGGTTTTTCGACAACTTTCTTTTCAAAGTCAATGATCTCTGTGATCTTAAGGAAAGACAGTCGCTTCATATAATCGATAATGTCTTCATCTGAAACATTGATCCAATACTGATAAAAGGCATATGGATTGGTCTTGTCGGGATCCAACCAGATGTTTTTGCCTTCGCTCTTTCCAAACTTTGAACCATCTGATTTTGTGATCAAAGGTTGAGTCATCCCAAATACCTTCACTGGGGTTTCAGACATTTTTCTGATCAGTTCAGTCCCACTTGTTAAGTTACCCCATTGATCAGAACCGCCGACCTGTAACTCACATTGATACGTATTGTATAAGTGCAGCCAATCAACAGCCTGAAGGATCGTATAGGAAAACTCGGTATACGAGATCCCCGTATCAAGACGACTGGCCACAATGTCTTTGGCGATCATCGTGTTGATATTGAAATGCTTTCCATAATCACGCAAAAAAGACAACACATCCATTTTGCTTAGCCAATCATAATTGTTGACAACGATGACTTGATTTGGATGATTTAGTACATTCTCGATCTGCGTTTTGATCTTGTCGGCATTGTTTTGGATGTCTTCAAACGATGCCAAAGCACGTTCACTCGTCGGTCTGGGATCTCCGATCATACCTGTTGCACCACCGATCAGCGGAATGACTGTATGTCCCTCCATCACAAATCGTTTCAGCAACAAAAGCTGCTGCATGTGTCCGATATGCAAGCTGTCAGCGGTCGGATCAAAGCCACAATATACCACGATCGGTTGTTTCAAGCGTTCGATCAGTGCTGGTTCATCAGTCACATCCTTGACCAGACCCCGCCATCCTAGTTGTTGGTAAAAC
>CALFEZ010000007.1 GCA_937957895.1 uncultured Erysipelotrichaceae bacterium | reverse complement strand
GCAGAGCGACTGAAAAAGACATCGAAGCATTTGAAGAAAACCTGTTGTTGGCCGAAGAAGCCAAAGGCATCTGTGAAAAATGCATCATCGAGTCCGAGCTGGACATGAAACTGATCGAAGCGGAATACACTCTGGATCGTGCCAAAGTGATTTTTTCATACGTTGCGGATGAACGAGTCGATTTTCGAGAGCTTCTCAAACAATTGGCTTCCATTTTCAAATGCCGAATCGAGTTGCGCCAAATCGGACCACGCGACAAAGCCAAATTTGTTGGTGGGCTCGGGACCTGTGGACTTGAAACCTGTTGTTCTAGGTATTTAAGAGAGTTTGATGTCATATCGATCAACATGGCGAAGAATCAATTGCTGGCACTCAACATCCAAAAACTATCCGGACAATGCGGAAAATTGATGTGCTGTCTGAAATATGAAGATTGCATCTACAAAGAAGCAAGGAAAAACTTGCCAAAGATGAACGAACAACTGGAATACCAAGGCAAAAAGTTCCGTGTTACTGCCATGAACATCATCAACCAAACGGCAAAGATAGAAAACAGAGAAGAATCAGTCCAATTGACTCTTGAGCAATTGATCAACGATACCTGTTTCGCAAACAAGTAAGGAGTGGTGCACATGCATCGACAAAAGAGTTTTGCCAACGATTTTCCAAAATGTTATATCGTGGCAACACCGATCGGCAATCTGCAGGAAATGACACCCAGGGCCATTTCCGTCTTAAAAGAAGTGGACGTCATTGCCTGTGAGGATACCAGACATACAGCAAAACTGCTGAAGCACTTTGACATCCACACAAAGTGCGTGTCTCATCAGAAGTTCAATGAACATGACAGTGTCAAAGGAATATTGATGTTGCTTCATCAAGGATACAATGTGGCACTTGTCAGTGATGCCGGTTATCCTTTGATCGCGGATCCGGGACACGTTTTGGTTCAAAACATCATCCAACACGGATACAACGTTATCCCCATAAGCGGCAGCAGTGCTTTACTCAATGCACTGGTGGCATCCGGAGTCGTCACCCATCCGTTTTATTTCCATGGGTTTTTACCTACCAATCAAAAAGAACTCAAGGGTTTACTGACCAGGATCCGACATTATCAGGCAACACTGGTTTTCTATGAAGCTCCACATCGCATTGAAAAGACACTCAAGATGTGTTTGGAGTTACTGGGAGACAGAAAAGCCTGTGTAGCAAGAGAGATCACCAAGATCCATGAGGAGTTCATTCGCGGATCTCTGTCGGATCTTTTAAAGGAAACTGCCTCATACAAGGGGGAGATCGTTCTTGTCATCGAAGGGGATGACGGGTTCAAAGTTATGCCGGTAGATATGAATGAAATCAAACAATCGATCGAAGAACTTGTTAAAAGTGGCTTAAGCGCCAGAGATGCAATTGCGATGGTCTCTGCCAAAACAGGACTTCCCAAAAACAAGTGCTATGAAATATACCATTCAAACATATGTTAGCTTTCTTTACAGTTGAGAAGTGCTATCGTATAATCAAGATATTATAAGTAAGCAACGACAAGAAGAGTAGTCATCGTTAGGGCCCAGAGAGTGTGTGGTTGGTGAAAACACATCCCAAAAGATGATGAACATGGTCTTGGAGCTGTTTGTCTGATATGTAGGACAAACCGTCATTCTGCGTTAAAGAAACAAGTGCACGATTGTGAACTAAGGTGGTACCGCGCAAAAGCGTCCTTAGACAGTCGTTTTTTTATCCAAAAAGGAGCGTATCCATGAAAAAGCCATACTACATCACAACCGCCATTGCATACACCTCTGGAAAACCACATCTGGGGAATGTATATGAGATCGTTTTGGCGGATGCTATTGCCCGTTTCAAACGAGAAGAAGGATATGATGTCTATTTCCAGACCGGAACCGATGAACACGGCCAAAAGATCGAAGGCAAGGCCAAAGAGAACAACCAATCTCCCAAAGAGTATGTGGATGATATTGCCAAATTGATCAAGGATATGTTCGACATGATGAACACATCGTATGATCATTTCATCCGAACGACGGATGATTATCATGAAAAACAAGTGCAAAAGATCTTCAACAAACTTTATCAACAGGGAGACATCTACAAAAGCATTTATGAAGGATGGTATTGTACTCCATGTGAGTCATTTTATACCGACGCTCAGATCGTTGATGGGAAATGCCCTGATTGCCATGGCAATGTGCATCGCGAAAAGGAAGAATCGTATTTCTTCAAGCTGAGTAAATACCAAGATCGTTTGATGAAACATATCCAGGAGAATCCGGAGTTCATCCAACCGCCATCTCGAAAAAATGAAATGATCAACAACTTCCTTATACCGGGACTTCAGGATCTGGCAGTATCACGAACATCCTTTACATGGGGTATACCCGTTGATTTTGATCCCAAACACGTCGTGTATGTATGGATCGATGCCCTCAGCAACTACATCACAGGATTAGGATATGATGTTGATGGAGAACATAAAGAGCTGTATAAGAAATACTGGCCTGCCGATGTGCATCTTATCGGTAAAGACATCCTTCGTTTTCATACTCTGTATTGGCCTATCATGTTGATGGCTC
>CALFEZ010000006.1 GCA_937957895.1 uncultured Erysipelotrichaceae bacterium | reverse complement strand
AAACAAGAGGAGTATACTGAATGTGACAGGGGTGTCATATGCCGAAAGAAACTTTCTTCAACTTGGAAAAATCAAAACGTGATCAGATTTTTGAAGCATGTGTGGATGAGTTTGCTGCCAATCCATTTTCAAGTGCTTCCATCAATCAAATCATCAAAAATGCAAACATCTCCAGAGGCAGTTTCTATCAGTATTTCAACGATAAGGAAGACTGCTACATGCATGTGATCCAGGAGATTGCCAAAGTAAAGATGGATTTTCTGCGGCATGCTTCGACCAAAGAAGGAACCGATCTTTTCGAGAGTCTCTTTTATATGATCGATCAGACACTGCTGTGGATCGAAAAGCAACCCAAATACTATGCCATTGGTTTTTGGATGGATTATGATGACAGCGAGTTTATTCAAAAGCTGATCAACAACAACCAACAGAGCATGGATCTGTTTCGGGCTTTGATCCAAAAAGACATTGACAAGGGGATCATCCGCAAGGATATCGATGTCGATATTCTGATCCACATGCTGATGTCCATCAACAAAGACATCCTGATAAAAGCATTCAAAGAACGTGATTTTGAAAAAGTAAGGATCCAGTTTCAACAAACGCTGGACATCCTAAAAAAAGGAGCAACGCATGTTTCAAGTTAAAGATTTGGTGTTTCGCTATCCCAAAAACCATGAAGATACCCTCAAAGGGTTTTCATTCAGCATCGCTGAAAAAGAAATTTTCGGGTTTTTGGGTCCCAGCGGAGCGGGAAAGTCCACCACTCAGAAGATACTGGTCAAACTGCTGGAAAACTACAGTGGGGAGATCAGCTATGCCGGTAAACCGCTAAGATCTTACAACAGCCAGTTTTATGAAGAGATCGGCGTTTGTTTTGAAATGCCCATTTCGTTTTCCAAACTCACAGCGATGGAAAACCTGGAGTTTTTTCAGAAGCTGTATAAGAAAAACGTGGATGTGGAGCCACTTTTGAAACGAGTTGGTTTGTATGAAGACAAAGACAAACTCGTGGGAGAGTACTCCAAAGGCATGAAGATTCGTCTGAACATGGTCAGAGCCTTGCTCAATGATCCCAGAATGTTGTTTTTGGATGAGCCCACCAATGGTCTGGATCCGACCAACGGCAAGATCATCAAACAACTGATCAAGGAGTTCAGAGACAAAGGCGGAACGGTTTTTTTGACCAGCCATATCATGGCCGATGTGGATGAACTGTGTGATCGTGTTGCTTTTATCAGCAACGGAGAGATCAAAGAAATGGACAGCCCGCGTAATCTGAAACTCAAGTACGGTCAAAAGACAGTTATGGTCGAGTACCAGGAAAATGGTGGATTAGTACGTCAGAAGTTCTCCATGGAAGACATCAAGAAGCAACCATTCATCGATCTTCTGCAAACCAAAAACATCGAGACCATCCATTCCGGCGAAACGACTCTTGAAGAGATCTTCATCGAAGTGACCGGGGAGCGTCTGCACGATGAAACTTAAAGCGATGGTGTTAGGCGAGTTTGCTCGCCTTGCCAAATACAATTTGTTTGTTGCCAGTTTGGTCGTTGCTTTGATCTGGGTCGGTTTGGGGTTGTTTTTGGAAGCCGAGATCATGATCGAGTTTTTGCCGTTTGTCTTTTTTATGGAAGCATCGGCCATGACAGCCCTTTTGGTCGGAGCGGAGATGTTTTATGAAAAGAAAGAGCATACGATCTCCTCGATGCTCATCTCACCGATCACCGAGTGGGACTACATCCTATCAAAGGTATTCACTCATCTTCTCAATATCGTGTTCATTCTTCTGATCATCAGTGTCGGTCTGTACTTTGTCAATGACCTGGTGTTTCATTATGGTTGGTTGCTGTTGTCTGCTTTTTTGGTCACTGCTTTTTTTGTCGGAGTGGGGTTGATCTTGAGTTATGTATCGAAAGATTTTACTGCACTGTTGATCAACTATATGTTTGTTATCATTCTGTTGTTGATCCCAAGCCTTTTAGTGCTGTTTCAGGTCATCGATCCTGCTTA
>CALFEZ010000005.1 GCA_937957895.1 uncultured Erysipelotrichaceae bacterium | reverse complement strand
CATTGAAGAAGGTGGCCGAATACCATTTGGGGGAAGCGCAAGCCGCAGCCCGCGCCGCAGCCACCATCCTTAAAGTGCTTATTCTTCTGGCTGTCGGCGCAGTCGTTGGGATAATCGTTATTTCATTTTACAGCAACCTCTATGGCCCCATGTTGTCATTTTAACAGGAAGGAATAACGTAATGAGCCTGGAAATTGATATGAACAAACTACGTGCAAATGATGAAACCCTTAAACCTCATTCATCATTCGACGTTTTAAGCAAATACCATGCACTAATGCATTCATGATTCTGTGCGATCAACATAAAAGGTCAACCGCGATTGTTGCAGTTGACCTATCGTAGCTTGCGCTTTAGACGTCCCACTTTGCGTCCCATACTTTCATATGGTTTGCCAATTTGATTGTAACTAAATTATAAAATAAACCGATAGAGCAGTCAAAGCAAACGCCTCGACCATCAAACTTACATTATAGATTGACTTATCTCTATTGTAGCTTCACATCTGTTTATGTAGCCGATATGATTGTTGCCCCCCTGTTTACTATTATATTTCGTCCACAAAAAGCCAGCATGTGCTGTGTTTCTACCATCATTATGTGCTTGGTTGGTTAGAATTTGGTTATATTTACTAAATGTAAAGCGATTTTTTTGTGAATAATTAAACGAAAATCGAGGTAATTGTCCTTTTTTTCGAACACGTGATCAAAAAAAGAAACCAGGTTAACTGGTTTCTTATGCTTGATCATGATACGAATGGCTTGTTTTATTCACCAAATGTGATCGTGATGATATCGTCTTCCTCTTCTTCTTTTTTGCGTGTAACGACGATCATCAATAGACCCATCATCAATGCCAACAGTCCAAGGCCTTTTAGTCCTGACGAATCACTTGTATCAGGTATTTCATCCTCATCACCCTTGACTTCTGCCCATTGTGCATACACATTGTATGGAGCTAATTCTACATCCAGATCAACGAACTCGGTTACATCATCGCCACTGCCATCGGCTTTGGTATTCCAGCCATCAAATACAAAGTTTTCTCTGGTTGGATTTGCAGGAGGAGTAACGAAGTTGTCTTCTTCCGTAAAGGTCAGCAGAGCATAAGGCTCGGTTGCACCTTCGAAGTTGTAGTGGAAGTAGTACTCATAGACTTCAGGATCTTCGATTTCGCCCTCAATTTCTGCCCATTGTGCATAGACATTGTATGGAGCTAATTCTACATCCAGATCAACGAACTCGGTTACATCATCGCCACTGCCATCGGCTTTGGTATTCCAGCCATCAAATACAAAGTTTTCTCTGGTTGGATTTGCAGGAGGAGTAACGAAGTTGTCTTCTTCCGTAAAGGTCAGCAGAGCATAAGGCTCGGTTGCACCTTCATAGTTGTAATGGAAGAAATAATCGTACTCAGCAGGATCAACGGTGATCTCTGCCCATTGTGCATAGACATTGTATGGAGCTAGGTCTACATCCAGTTCATCAAATTCAGTTACATCATCGCCACTGCCATCGGCTTTGGTGTTCCAACCCAGGAAATCGAATCCTTCTCTTGATGGATCTACCGGTGGAGTAACAAAGTTGTCTTCTTCCGTAAAGGTTAGCTCTGCATAATGCTCGGTTGCTCCTTCATAGTTATAATGGAAGAAATAGTCATACTCGACTGGATCAACAGTGTCTTCTATCCAGGTTCCATACACGATACGATCGCCAGCTGGCATGTCATCAAACTGTTCGAACAATGTCGTCAGTGTGTCATCATCAAACCAACCATTGAAAGTAAATCCTTCTTGAGTTGGTGCTGGTGGAGTGATCTCATCCCCAACATTGAACACGACTGGTGAACCATAAACCTCACCGTCGATCATATAGGTTAGTGTGTAGTCAGTATAAACATCAAACTTGAAGGTGAAGAAATTAAGCTTGTTGCCAACTTCGATCAGTTGTGCAACTCCATCGATCAATGGGATATTCAATGTATCCCCGCCACCAGATTGAGATTGTGATGCGGAGATACTGATGTTTTTTAGTGTAGCTCCCACACCGGTGACTTTGATTGTCATTGTTGAGTTATCATTACCTGATTGTTTGATGTCCCAATCAGTGATCTCAATGACTACCTTTCCATCCGGGCTTGTGATGGTGGCAACCTTATTTGTGCTGTCAACATCTTTTACATAACCGTTGGATGGGTTTCCTGAGATAAGGTTGTTGTTGTTTCCAATGTTCAATTCTACTTCAACATCCAGGCTAACGCCTTCGGCACGTACTGTATTGAAATTCAACAATCCCGGAATAAACGTTGCGGTGATCGCCATCATCATTACGACGATGGATGATAACAAGCGTTTGTGGATTTTTTTCATATCTCTGTCCTCCAATAGAACACTATGATCGATTTCAGCAAATCGAATCATTGATTTGTCTTTTTATGCCCCAAATATACACAAAGGCATAATGATTAAGTTCATTATGCCTAGTTAGGGTTAGAAATCGGTTATATATGGTTATTTTACAAAAGTTTATTCAACAAATGAATCTCCACTGTAAATGATCGACATGTGATAGTGTAATTTGAACTCTTTGCTGTTGACAGACTTGTAGAAATGTTTTTGGATGCGTTCGATGATCGTATGTCCATTCTCACGTGACTTGCATGGCAACAACAACACAAACTGCAATGAATTCAAACGTGAGTACACATCCGATCGTCGCATGCCATTATCGATCGACCGTTTGAGTTTTTCCATTGTTCTGCCGAGATCTTGATCACCGTTGCTGCTGCGAAGTTCCAAAATAACAAGACATGATTCTTCATGGCTGCGTTCTTGTGCACGTATCTGGTTTTGATACATGCGTTTGAATACTTCATACTCGCAATAAAATGCCCCATCAGTCAATGAATTCTCGTTGAGGTTCATGATGAGATCACTCATTTTGACGATATTCATCTCATCTTTCGACAATATCAAATTGAATAGCTTCTTGGTTTTATCTGAGATATCGGTGTTCAGTTCCCTAAAAAACAACTCACGGGTACGTTCAAATGTCTCTATTGCATTACGGATCTGCTTATCATGGATAAGACCCAAGATATGATAATAATGGAAATCTTCAATGAGATTATCGTAAGCAATGCCTCGCTGAGCATATTGGATCATGTCTTGGTATTTCTGATTGTTTTCAGAAAGCTCCAACAACATCATGACACTTTTAGTGAAGATATTGTTGTAATACTCGCGAACAGGGACTGTCCAAAGCAAAGAACTGCTATTAAGCAAAAAGGGTTTGGTGATTTTGTTGACTAAGCTAACAAGATGCTTCTTTCTGTCACGATCAGACTGTCCACTTTGATTAGCCAACTTCCACAAAATGTCGACTTCTTCAAAATCCACGTCATACTCAAAATCAGGATTGAGGTCATATCCATGTTTTGTTGTGACGATCAACGGAGTGTGTTCAAAGACAGGGATGTCTCGTAATGCTTGCCGCAAACGATGGATCGTGAACTTCAAAGCACTCTCAGGATTATGACTTCCTGACCACAGCAAATCGATCAACTGATTTTTGGATAATGGATTCAATCGGTAGTAAACAAGTATCTCCAACAGAAAACGAACGTTTTTTGTCAGATACCCATCCAACTTAAAAATTTCACTTTCGTGAACGATATTCAATTCTCCAAATGTCGTGATACCCAGCTTGATTTTTGGTTCTGTCATAACCTGTCCTGCTCTGGTTTTTCACTTTCATTATACATACACTGTCCACGAAGGTCAAAAACTTTGTGCATAATAAAACAAAAGACTTGTCGATTATTTCTCGACAAGCCTTTTTTCACCAATCAATCGTTGGATATCCGTGATGTCTTGGGTCACTTCCAAGGTGCCCAAGTATTCACCGTGAGGATCTCTAACCGCGAAGTAGCGGATATGAACAAAGCGCTCTCTAAATTGGATCCAGAAATCTTCATGATCTTTCTTTCCGCTGCGAAGATCATTGACGATGTCCATCACCACATCGACACTTTGAGGAGGATGACACAAATGAACCGGACGATTGATGACCGATGGTGGTCGATCAAAGATCCTTTCAGTTCCCTGTGTCACAAACTTCACTTTATCTTCCGCATCCACAAATGTCATATCGACGGGGATCGTATTGAAGATGGCATTGATCTCTGATGGATTTAACCGTCCAAGACTCATGGGGATGTCTTTTTCGTTGAGACTTGGTTCTACAGGTTCTTTTGGTTGATATTTGACATTCTTACCGTTTTCAAGGCTTAATGCGATATCCTTATACTCATCTTGCTGGAGTTTTTCCACCAACATCGGAAACAAGATGTTGTTTTCTTTGGTCAGCATCTCATCGATCATGCGAACTGCCTCTTCAAACGGTTTTTGCAATCCTTCCAAGCTGGTTTCGCTATTGGCAGCCATGATCACGTTGCGGATCGCTTCGCGGATCTGATTGTCCACTCCCCACATGACTTGGGGAATGGTTTCGATGCCACGCTTTTCCAAAAACGGAAACAGAATGTTTTCTTTTTTGGCATAGTGTTTGACGATAAAGTCAAACTGCTCTTCGCTGTCTACGACAAATGTCTGCAAGTTTTCAAAGGATGCTTCTTCTTTGATATCCTTTGCTTGCTGCACCCATTTTTCGATCTGTACATTGTCTTGTTCAAATTCACTTAAAGGGTTGACAGTCAGCATGTCGCTGTGAAGCTGCTGTAACGATCCTCTAAACAATGACGCATGCACATCACATAAACTTTGGATCTCTTCGATGCTCACGCCTTCTTGTACCAGATTGTATTCCATTTCGGCGATCTCAGCACCTGTAACATAAGCAAACTCCTTCTTGAACTCCTCTTCGACGGTTTCACGATCTTCACCACGATGCAATCGTTGGATCAGTTCTTTGAGTTTTTGTTGTCGCTTGCTTTGATTATCGATCAATTCACTCATATCTATCACCTTCCTCATGTATTATACACACGATCCACTCTCATTAATGTGACATATGTCACATTTTAGGTAAAAACACTTCTTTTCTTGATGGCATGCGTATCGTTTTATCATCGATAAGTTTTCTGAAGTTGCGGCTGATGCTTTCTCTTGAGACTCCCAAGCGCATGGCGATCTCTTCTTGACTAAGCGGCAATCGCATCCAGATCTCATCATTAGTGAGCTTGCCGTAGTCTTTGCTTAGTTCATAAAGCAATCGCAATAATCGGATTTCGATCTTTTCATGGTTCACACTCGATAGCTCGCTCTCCAAATACGACACGCGAGCAGCCAAAGCATTGACGATCGAGACTGCCAGTCCCGGTTCCTTTTCAAGCAATGTGTGCATGGTAGAAGACTCGATCAAACAGATCGAACTGTCCTCCATGGCTTCGATGGTATAGGGAATGCGGGTTGATTCAAACAAAGCATGTTGTCCAAAGAAATCTCCTACCGTGAAAAAGTAGAGTACATTCTGTTTGCCATCGATATAGTTTGTATATGCTTTGAATTTCCCACCGCTGATGATAACAAAACTATCCAAAAGATCATTTTCCAAAAGAAAGATCTCTTTGCGTTTGAACGAGCGTCGCTTGACATGCGAAATGATGAGTGTTCGTTGTTTGGGGGTCAGGTTTCTAAAAAGACTGATCTGACTGATGCAGATCGGTGCTTTGCATGAGTTGCATGATTGTCTGTTCATGGTATTTTTCTGGTAGGTCGAGTGAGGATGTACACACTGACTGATGAAGCGATCAAAAAGATACCGATCCTCACCCAAAGATGGGTGAGGAAAAATATCAATGTAGTCGCTATGCTCACCCACAAGACGATCAATGCTTTGAACTTCGCTTTGGCTGGGATCCCTTCTTTGGAAACATAATCATTGACAAATGGTCCCAGTTTTTGGTGTTCTAAGATCCATTGACGATACTTGGGATCACTTCTGTCAAACAAAAACAATGACAACAATACAAAAGGAGTCGTGGGCAGAACGGGCAAAACCATTCCCGCAAATGCAAACCCCAGACTGATCGTTCCGGTTGTAATATATATCAACTTGATCACACTATCAACTTCCTGTTCATCTTATCTTATACAAGATGATTATAACATGGAGCAGCCTTTTGAAGACCGGTGATGCATTTTTGGTTTAATGCGCACCAAAAAACCTGAGAATGATCTCAGGCTTTTTGGTTTATGGACGGTTATTTCCAGGGTTTTCCGGCTTGTTGTTTTGGTTTTGGTTTGGATCTTCATTTTGGTTTGGATCTTCTTTGTTGTCCTGATCTTGATAGTTGGTACGATCACGATCACGTTTGAGGATCATCACCCCTGCTCGCTCCATATTTTCGAGTGCTTTTTCATTTCTGACAATGTCACTCACTTTCACCCATTCTCCTTCGACTTCGATCTTGCCACGAATGACATACAATCCAAATGGGATTTCTTTGCCTTCAGCTTCCATTTTCTCTCTAAGGGTAGCTTTTACGAATATGACCGTTGTTTTTGGGTCGATCTCTCCGCTTGCTTCGATGGCAGCCCGGATTCGATGTCCGATCGCATCGATATTCTCATTTTCTTCCAAATCATCTTCATCGACCGCTGTGGTAATGATCGTTACATAGCTTTTATCGATATCTTCAGGATCCAAGAAACCCTTTTCGATGGCCAATTCGATCAGGCGTTTTACGACATCTTCCGCCTCTTGACCGATAAACACTTCGATCTCAAATGTTTCGGCATCTTCATTGAGTGCCTTGATCGTTAAAACAACACCATCTTCATCGACTGTCAACTCAAAGCTGGGATTGATGTCGATATTAAGATAAGCAACGGCATTTTTGACTGGATCATCGATGATCTGCGTTGGAGCATTGATCAAAGGACTGATGACGATGGCAAATACCAACGAAAATGCAATGACCAAAGATCCGACAAGTCCTTTGGAGTAGCGCTTTCTTGGTTTTAGTTTCATGG
>CALFEZ010000004.1 GCA_937957895.1 uncultured Erysipelotrichaceae bacterium | reverse complement strand
GTGGGCCCTCCCGGGGTCGGTAAAACCTCATTGGCAAAATCGATCGCATCGGCATTGAACCGACGCTTTATCAAGGCTTCACTTGGTGGAGTTCGTGATGAAGCAGAGATCCGTGGTCACAGACGTACCTATCTTGGATCGATGCCAGGCAGGATCATCCAGGGGATGAAAAAAGCAGGTGTCGTCAATCCCGTGTTTTTGATCGATGAGATCGACAAAATGTCTGCCGATTACAAAGGAGATCCATCCAGTGCCATGCTGGAAGTGTTGGATCCCGAGCAAAACAGCCTGTTTAGTGATCACTATCTGGAAGAACCTTATGATCTTTCCAAAGTGATGTTTGTAGCAACGGCCAACTATCTGGATGCTATCCCTCCGGCTCTTCGTGACCGTTTGGAGATCATCCAACTATCCTCCTACACCGAACAGGAAAAACTCAATATCGCCAAAGGCCATCTGATCCCAAAACAGCTTAAAGTCAACGGACTTAAGGCAAGTCAGTATAAGATGTCTGATGAGTCTTTGTTGTATTTGATCCGTCACTATACTCGTGAGGCCGGTGTTCGTCAGCTTGAAAGAATGATAGCTGCATTGTGTCGAAAAAGTGTGCTTGCCATCCTCAAAGACAAAAAACGTTCCATTTCCATCAGCAAAAAGCGGATCCAGGAATGGCTTGGAAAAGAAATCTACGAGTTTGGTAAAAAAGAAGTAAAACCACAGATCGGGGTCGTTACCGGATTGGCATACACCTCCTTTGGAGGAGATGTGCTTCCGGTGGAAGTGACTACCTTTGAGGGTAAGGGAAGATTGATCCTTACCGGTAAATTGGGTGAGATCATGAAAGAATCGGCTGAGATTGCCTTTGGTTATACCAAAAGCCATGCTGTCGCATTCAAGATCGATCCGAAGTTTTTCGAAACACATGATATCCACATCCACGTTCCGGAAGGGGCAGTACCCAAAGACGGACCAAGTGCCGGCATCACTTTGACCACGGCGATCATTTCAGCCTTGACACAACGCAAAGTCTATTCTGATCTGGCTATGACCGGTGAGGTGACCTTGCGTGGGAATGTTCTGGCGATCGGTGGTCTTAAAGAAAAGAGTCTGGCTGCTCATCGAGTTGGCATCCACAAAATCATCATTCCGAAATCCAATCTCAAAGACATGGATGACATCCCGCAATCCGTACGTTCGACTATCGAGTTCGTCACGGTCGAAAACATGGAACAAGTGCTCAACGAAGCATTGGTCAAGGGATAATGTTTGAGGGATCCAAAACGACCTTAATGGTGAGTGCTGCAACCAAAGAGCAGTTGCCTGAGCATGATCTTGATGAAATCGTACTGGTAGGCAAAAGCAACGTTGGAAAAAGCAGTCTGATCAATGCACTGCTTGGCAGAAAACGATTGGCTTATGTTGGAGCAGCTCCCGGGAAAACACGACTAATCAACTTTTTCGATGTGGATCAAAAATGGGTGTTAGTCGATGTTCCGGGATACGGTTATGCTCGAATATCCAAAAAAGAACAGACACGCATCGACGGATTGATGGAAGCCTATTTCTCGGGAAGACATCAAATCAAAGGAATGCTCATCTTGATCGATGTTCGTCGTGATCTGAGTGATTATGACAAGATCATGATCGATCTTGCAAAGTCACTCGCAATCCCGTATATGATCGTTTTGACCAAATCAGACAAAGTCTCTCAGTCCGAGATTGCATTAAAAAGAAAGAAGTATCATGATGAGGTCGCCGTATTTTCCGCTCTTAAACGAACCGGCATCCAACCGATACAAACGAAAATAGCACACTGGTTAACACACTAGTGTGTTTTTTGTTGTCTTGTTGTGGGTTTATGCTAAAATTATCAGCAAGGAGAAGGGTTATGATCAAACGAAATCGCTTCAAACGCTTTTTTGCACTTATCACATTCATTATCATGGTCGCTGCTAATGCATTGGCGAATATCTTGCCGATCAATGGCATCACGACCGGGGAAGTATCCGATGCATTGTTCAATCTTTTTGCTCCGGCACCGATCACCTTTGCGATCTGGGGGCTGATCTACCTGCTTTTAGGAGCATATTCGATCTATCAGATGAAAGTCATTGATGATCTTAGTGTCAGACAAAACCTGATGGATGACATCGCACTGATTTTTGGGTTTTCCAATCTTGCCAACGCAGCTTGGATCGTTGCATGGCATTATGGTGAGATACTTGTGTCTTTAGGGTTGATCGTGTTTGTGTTGATTTGTCTTATTTTGATCGCCAATGAAATCAAGTATGGTTCACTATATGGCAAAGATTTTTTCTTGATCAAAGCACCTTTTGGCATTTACTTTGGTTGGATCACCGTCGCAACCATTGCCAATGTGACTTCCTATTTGGTCAGTATTGGATTTGACGGGTTTGGCATCGATGAGTCAGTGTGGACCATTTTGATACTTGTCGTTTCACTGCTGATCGGGGTCATCACCATGCGTCACTACAAAGATCTGGCTTATGGAGCGGTATTGCTTTGGGCATATGCCGGGATCTATCTCAATCACACACAGGTGTTTGATAATGAGTATACCATGGTCGTCATCGCAAGCATCGTCATATTTGTGATGTTCTTGTTGGCTTGGAGGATCCAGGCAATCCAGAAACTAAAAGCGGATTAAAAGGCGAAAGCCTTTTTTGTTGTAACACGTCAAGGGGTATGATAGCATGAAACTAACGGGATCTGATGGGAGACAACACATGAGCATAAAGGAAAAACGATTGCATCAAACGTTGTTTTTGTTGAGTATGGTCGTTTTTGTATGGTCCTATGTTGGACACTACGATACATTTGCATGGAGCATGCTGTCACTTCCGATCGTGCTGATGCTTGCTTATGCGGTCATCACGTATCCGCGATTTCAGTTTACTTCGATCGCATACATCATGCTGTTGATCTATGTTATCGTGTTGTGGATCGGGGCAAAATACACCTACAACATGAACCCTTGGTTCGACATCATTCAAGAGACCTTCGATCATTCACGCAATCACTACGATCGCGTCGGTCACTTTTTCATGGGTTTTGTTCCGATATTCTTCATCAAAGAGTATTTGTTGCGAAAGAACCATTTCAAAAGATCCTTTTTCTTCTATTTGGTGATGTTTTTGATGATCCTTGGTATCGCAGCAACGTGGGAACTGCTGGAGTTTCTGGCAACGATCATCTCTGATCGCCCGGCTGACTATATGTTGGCAGCTCAAGGAGACATTTGGGATACTCACTGGGACATACTATATGCTCCTATCGGAGCAGCTGTTTACTTTGTGACTTTATCTAGACTCCATGATCGTCAGATGGAAAAGAAGATGAGTCTGGATAAAAAGAAAAGGGACGGAGGCCATGGATTGACATAGGCGTGTGTTTTATATAAAATGGACACATATTCGATCAATGGGAGAAAGTCTTTCTGTTGGACATCAAGAGAGTTTTGGGTCGCTGCAACAAAACCAATACAGATCGATCGAAGTCACCCATTGGAAAGGATGCTGAAAGGTGTAGGCATCTTCGTTGACCGCGTTAAGGTCTTAAGCGCATGGCCATGCCATGAACTAAGGTGGTACCGCGAGATCTTCGTCCTTGGAAGAAGATCTTTTTTTATGAAAGGAGTTTTCGATGAAAAAGCAATTAAGCACCAAGTATGACCCAAAACAGGTTGAGGCCGATAAATACCGTCAATGGCTTGAGGCGGACTATTTTACGGCAAAAGATCAAGACAAAGAACCGTTTTGCATCGTGATCCCACCGCCCAATGTCACAGGAAAACTTCATTTGGGACATGCATGGGATACGACATTACAAGACATCATCGCTCGCTTTAAGCGCATGCAGGGATTTGACACACTTTGGCTTTCCGGTATGGACCATGCCGGCATCGCAACACAAGCCAAGATCGAAGAGTCTCTCAAAGCCAAAGGCAAAACACGATATGACCTTGGAAGGGACGCCTTTTTGGATGTAGCTTGGAAATGGAAAGAAGACTATGCCACTGCCATCCGTCAACAATGGGCAACACTTGGTCTGTCTTTGGATTATTCACGTGAGCGTTTTACGTTGGATGAAGGTCTCAGCAATGCTGTTAAAAAAGTGTTTGTTTCACTATTTCATGAAGGTCTCATCTTTCAGGGAGATCGCATCATCAACTGGGATCCCCAAGCTAAAACAGCTTTAAGCAACATCGAAGTCATCCACAAAGAAATCAAGGGAGCGTTGTATACGTTCGGTTTCAAGGTAAAGAAGACCGGAGAGATCTTGCCGGTGGCCACCACTCGGCCTGAAACGATGTTTGGAGATGTATGCGTGTTTGTTCATCCCGATGATAAACGATATGCACATTTGCATGGGGAAACTGTCATCAATCCCGCCAGCCATCTTGAAATGCCGATCTTGTTGGACGATTACATCGACATCGAATTTGGCAGTGGTGCCATGAAGTGTACGCCTGCACATGACCCCAATGATTTCGAGCTTTCACTAAAACACGATCTGGAGCAACCGGTGTGCATCCATCCGGATGGCACGATGAACCATTTAGCCGGTGAGTATGAGGGACTTGATCGTTTTGAATGTCGAAAACGCCTGGTCAAACGCATCGAGGCGGAAGGCAATCTGATCGATATCAAAGAACACATCCATCAGGTAGGTCACTCAGAAAGAACGGATGCCATCGTAGAACCATACTTGTCGAAACAATGGTTCGTCAAGATGAAACCATTGGCAGAGAAGGTGCTTCAGGCACAATCCGAAGCTAGTACAGCGATTACATTTTATCCGCCACGCTTTAATAAAACGTTCACTCAGTGGCTGGAAAACATCGAAGACTGGTGCATTTCACGTCAGTTGTGGTGGGGACATCGCATTCCGGCGTACTTTCATAAGGATACCAACGAGGTTTATGTCAGTGAGACACCACCTTTGGATATTGAAAACTACATCCAGGATGAAGATGTATTGGATACGTGGTTTTCCAGTGCCCTTTGGCCATTTTCCACATTAGGATGGCCGGATGAAGATGCTTATGATTTCAAACGCTTTTATCCCAACTCAGTGCTTGTTACCGGGTATGACATCATTTTCTTTTGGGTTGCTCGCATGGCTTTTATGGGACATCATTTTGCAGGAGCACGTCCTTTTGACGAAGTGTTGATCCATGGTTTGGTACGAGATGCACTTGGTCGTAAAATGAGTAAGTCACTTGGCAATGGAGTCGATCCGATGGATGTCATCGATCAGTATGGAGCGGATGCGCTGCGATTCTTTTTGACGACCAACTCCACCCCAGGACAGGACTTGCGCTATATCGATGAGAAAGTGGAAGCATCATGGAACTTCATCAACAAGCTTTGGAATGCATCGCGTTTTGTTTTGATGAATCTTCCTGAAGACTACAAGCCGGACATCAAAGACGGTGATCATGCTTCCTTTGTCGATTATTGGATCATTGACAAACTCAACTCAACCATCAACCGTGTCAGTGAGAACATGGAAAAGTACGAGTTTAGTTTAGTTGGTCATATGCTTGTGGATTTTATCTGGAATGATTTTTGTTCATGGTATATCGAACTAAGCAAGATCACTCTCAACACCGATGATCCTCAAGCCAAAAAAGCAACCCAGTTTACACTGTATGTGGTATTAGAAGCGATCGTCAAACTGCTGCATCCATTTATGCCCTTTGTCAGTGAAGAAATCTATCAATCGCTGACCGATCAACCCAGCATATGCATCAGCAGCTGGCCACAAGTCATTCCTATCGATAAACAAGACTTTTCTCAGGTCGACCAACTGATCAGCATGATTTCTACGGTACGTGAACTGCGTCTAAACAAGAACATCAAAAAAGATGTAGACATGTTTGCCATGGCCAATGATCTTGAAGATCGTCCAATCGTTTTCGATGCCTATATCCAACAAGTGCTCAAACGCATCGTCAATGTTGAGTTGGTAGAAACTATCAAAGGTGATGTATTGGTATATCCTATTGTCAATGGAACACTTTTGATCAAAAATGAGGGACTTGAGGACAAGGCAAAAGAGATCGAAGCGATCACTTCGCAAATCGAAAGCCTTCAAAAAGAGCTTGATCGTTCAAAAGGAATGCTTTCCAACGAGAGCTTTTTGGCAAAGGCAAAACCTGAAAAGATCGCTCAGGAAAAGGAGAAATACCAGGAATATCAACGCCAGCATGATATTTTGAAACAAAAACTCGATTTGTTGGAAAGAGATTGACCTTTGATGGCACGCAAGTTGTTTTTTTGCTATAATGGATGTGGTTTTTTAAATTGGTTCTTTAAGGAGGAAATATGAGTCATAAGTACGTATACCAGTTTTCTGAAGGAAACGGTAGCATGCGTGATTTGCTCGGTGGTAAAGGTGCCAACCTTGCTGAGATGACCGGTTTGGGAATGCCGGTACCTCAAGGGTTTATCGTCACGACCGAAGCATGTACCAAATACTATGATGACAATCAGGTGATTGCGGATAGTATCGTTGATGAGATTTTTGAAAATGTTGCCAAGATCGAAGCGATTTCCGGCAAAACATTCGGAGATCCAGAAAATCCGTTGCTGTTGTCAGTCCGTTCCGGATCACGGGCATCGATGCCTGGCATGATGGACACCATCCTAAACCTAGGCATGAACGACAAGGTCGTCGAAAGCATTGCCAAAGCATCCGGAAATCCTCGTTTTGCATACGATTCGTATCGTCGTTTTATCCAAATGTTCGCCGATGTTGTCATGGATTTACCAAAACACAACTTCGAAGTGATCATTGATGAAATGAAAGAAGAGAAGGGGATCATCCTTGACACTCAGTTTGATGCTGATGATCTAAAGGAAATGGTCCGTCGTTTCAAAGAGTATTATACTGCTCATAAAAACGCTGAGTTCCCATCAGATCCAAAAACACAACTGATCGAATCTGTCAAAGCCGTGTTCCGCTCTTGGAA
>CALFEZ010000003.1 GCA_937957895.1 uncultured Erysipelotrichaceae bacterium | reverse complement strand
GGAGAAGGATGGACCAAAGATCCTTTTGGCGGAGAGATCGAAGACGGAGTGCTTTATGGCCGTGGCAGCGGAGTTGATAAAGGTCCTACGATCGCAGCATATTACGCCATCAAATGCCTTAAGGATCTCGGACTGAAACAGACAAGGAAAATCGAACTTATCGTGGGAGTCGATGAAGAAACCGGCATGCGTTGCATGGATCATTATCAAAAGCATCGCACGGTTCCTAATTTCGGGTTTGTTCCAGATGCAAGCTTCCCCGTTATTTATGGAGAGAAGGGGATTTTAAACATAACCATTGGCAAAAAGCAAAAAACGATCATTCAAAAAATGGAAGCGGGTGAACGCCCCAACATCGTCATTGGGAAAGCATCCGTGACCATCCAGGTGAAACATGATCCAGAAAAGCTGGAATACTATTGTAACAGTCATCAGATAAAAGCTGATGCCATCGTTCAAAACAACGTGACGACCATCACTTTTTTTGGTGCCTATGCACATGCTTCGATGCCGGAAAAGGGCTTGAATGCTGCATTTCATGCCTTGAACTATGTTGGTGTCACTTATGGTGATGCGTTAGCGAAAAATCTTGCTGCACTTTCCAAAGGTTATTTGGGAGAGGGATTGGATCTTGTTTTTGACGGGGTATACATGGGCTTTTTGACGGCGAACTTGGGAATGGTCCGGATCGCAAACGACCAAGCATCTATCGTGATCGATATCCGTTATCCCAATGATCTTAACAAAGAAGATATTTTGAATAAAATAAAAAACAGCATCGAAAGGATCGACCCTTCGATAAAACTTGATGTCGTAGCCCATAAACCACCACATTTTGTCGATCCTCGATCGGATCTTGTTCAAACACTGACTGATGTGTATCAATCTTACACTCAAGACACTTTTACACCACCACTGACCATGGGTGGGGGCACTTATGCCAGAACATTGGAAAATTTCGTTGCATTTGGCATGAACTTCAAACATACGAAGCTTCCTAAGCACGTAGGCCGTGCACATGAAAAGGATGAAGGGATCCTGGTAGAAGACCTGTTGCTTGCAAGTGCCATCTATGCTGAAGCACTTTATCGACTGGCGTATGAGAATTCGTAAAAAACAGTGGGTCGAGTCTTTTTTGCAGCAAGACCATCCAACGTTCATCAAAGAACCCAAAAAGCTCAAAGGAAAGTGGAAAACACACTCTAAAAAACCGATGTTGCATGTAGAGATCGGTGCCGGGAAAGGTGACTACTGGATTTTTATGGCACAGAAGTATCCGGATCGGTGCTGGGTAGCCGTCGAAAAAGAAACAACGGTTGCTGCGGTTGCCATACGAAAATCATTGCAGTTCAAACTTGATCAAGCATACATGATCATCGGCGATGCAATAGATGCTGAGCACTGGTTTGCAGATCAAGAGATCGATGTACTGCATCTCAACTTCAGTGATCCATGGCCCAAAAAAGGTCACAGCAAACGGAGGCTCAGTTCCAAACAATTCATCGACATATACACAAAGTTGCTTGCTGATGATGGGAAAATCATCATGAAGACAGACAACGGCACATTGTTTGAATACTCGCTTGTCATGTTTAACAAAGAGGGGTTTAGACTAGAAGAAGTGTGGGTGGATTTTAGAAAACAAGACCATCCCGAAGATGTCATCAGTGAGTACGAACAACGATTCATCGATCTGGATCAACCGATCTATCGAGCGATATGGAGGAAACATGATTGACCAAACAAACTTATTGGAGCATTTAAAAAACCTTACTCAATTACCGGGTATCCCAAATCACGAGGAAAAAGTGATGGCATACATGAAGGAACATCTTTCAAAGTATGCTGACACACTATTAACGGATAATCTCGGAAGTGTGTTTGCTTTAAAGAAGAGCAAAAACCCCGATGCCAAAAAAGTGATGGTTGCCGGCCATATGGACGAAGTTGGATTTATCGTCAATGATATCAACAAGGTTGGTTCACTGAAGATCGCTCCTGCAGGTGGCTGGTGGTCGCAAGTGCTCATGGCACAAGGTGTTACCGTTTATAATCAGCATCATCAAGCATTCAAAGGAACCATTGGTTCGATCCCGCCTCACATGCTGACTCCAGAAAAAGCCAAAGAAGTGATTCCGATCGATGAAATGCTGGTGGATATCGGAGCCAAAAACAAACAAGAAGTGATTGATCTGGGAATCGAAACAGGAGACATGATCGATCTGGATGGACCATTTGAGATGCTGGCCAATCATCGCCGTGTCATGGCTAAGGCACTTGACAACCGATATGGTTGTGCTTTGAGTCTTAGTTTGCTTGAATCGCTATCGAATGTTGAGCTGCCTTATGATCTTTATGTGGGCGCAACAGTACAGGAAGAAGTTGGATTGCGAGGTGCCACTACCGCGGCTTCATTGATCGATCCTGATGTTGCCATCGTTTTTGATTGCTCACCAGCCAATGATGCTACCGGTGATCCTGATGTGTTGGGTAAACTGGGAGAGGGAGTGTTGTTGCGCTTTTTTGATCGTAGCATGCTTCCTAATCGTTGTTTTCTCAATCATCTCAAACAGATCTGCATCAAAAACGACATCAAATATCAATATTATCTGTCTTTGGGTGGTACCGATGCGGGTGCCATCCACAAACATGACACAGGGGTACCGACACTGACCATGTGCATCGTTGCCAGAAACATCCACACCAATCATTCCATCCTTGACTTGGATGATCTTAAGAGTGCCTCGGATGCTGCTTATCAACTACTTGTCGAGTTGAACAGTGACACGATATTTGATATGATGAATTGTAACCAATAGAGGTGATCGAATGCGAAGATGGATCGTTATTCTTTTGGTCGTTTTGGCGGGTTGCAGCATCGATGTCCAAGACTTGCCAACGCGACTTGAAAAAGTGGTTGAGACATCCCTGACATCAGGTATGCCAAGCATACTCAACCATCGGACTCCATATTACAGCTATTACTTGCCACGTCATATCGGGAAACGTTTCTCCAATCATGTGGCAGCGATTTTTGTTGCAAACGATCAGGAGATCGTCATGAATGTAGACGTTCCGGCGATCATCATGCAACGATATTATCGTTCTCAACTCGTTAATAACCTTCGAGTACTTACCACCAATGAGCAAGCTCTTTTTACTCACGAAGGTTCATTTGTGCATCATCGTGGTGAAACGATGTATTTCAACGTATCGATCTCTCAAAAGGATCAGGATTTTACAATCATTCTTCAAACGAACCACTTTATTTTCAGCAGTGTAGTTCCATCCGTGAAGGTAGAACCTGTACTTAGTGATATGCTCACACTGATGAAAACAGCAACAGCAAATCGCAACGACATCGTCGAAGCATATTCAAACAAACAGGTGATCGACTATCAACAACAAGTTTTGGAGATCTTTCAACAAGTAGCACCTGAAAGTGGTACATTGGCGGATATGGATCGCTTGGTTTCAGGTAATCTTGATTTTTCCGGTTTTATCGATGAGGGAAAATCTGAGTTGCCGGATACCGACGAACCAAATGATGTTGCTCAATAGATCGAGGTATCAACATGTTACGAAAAATGTTAGCTTTTCTTTTTGAAGAAGAAGAGATCATTGAAGAAGTACCTGAAAAAGCAGATGAACCCACGATCATCGAGCCTGTGACTCAAAAACGAGTGTCACGTATCGATGTTGATGAGGAAGAGCCAAAAAAGACGACCCCTGGCTCTCAGACCATCCAGATCGAGGAATCTTCTTTTGAAGATGAACCAAAAATCAAACCTGAAATTACAATAAAAAAAGAACCACTGCCACCGATACGAGAAAAGAAGCAACGAACGGAGGTAGAGTATGAGTTTTCCACTGCCATCAGTCCGATTTTCGGAAAATTGAAGAAAGAGGAAAAAGAACCGATCGTGGTCCAACCAAAGATCGCATTTGAAGAATCCGAGAGCGTACTTGGAACGATCATTTCACCGATCTATGGCATTAAAAAGACCGGTAAAAATCAGAAGGTTGAAAAAACGAAAACATCACCACCAAAACCAATGAGCATCGAAGACATCTTGGGGATGACGGAAGAACATCCGACCATCAATGAACAGCTTGATTTGGACACGGA
>CALFEZ010000002.1 GCA_937957895.1 uncultured Erysipelotrichaceae bacterium | reverse complement strand
TAAAGGAACGTTCGATGCTCAGCCAACTCCAATCGCAAGATACATTGCCGATCGAGTATTGACTTTGCCTTTGTATGCTGACTTGCCTTTGGATGTCGTTGATCGTATCTGTAAAATCATCAAGGAGTAAAACAAACCATGAAAGGAATCATCCTTGCAGGCGGAAAAGGGACCCGTCTATACCCAATGACCCAAGCTGTTTCTAAACAATTGTTACCGATTTACGATAAGCCGCTCATTTATTACCCATTATCGGTATTGATGTTGGCAGGTATTAGAGAAATTTTGATCATTTCAACACCAGAAGATACACCCGCATATGAAAAATTGTTCCAAGATGGGACATCGTTGGGTTTGAACCTATCCTACAAAGTGCAACACGAACCAAAAGGATTGGCTGATGCTTTTATTTTGGGAGAGTCATTTATTGGTTCAGATAGTGTCTGTCTGATCTTGGGAGATAATATTTTCTATGGTCAAGATTTGACAAAAGTCTTAAAAAATGCAATTGAATCTCAGCAAGGAGCCACGATTTTCGGCTATCCGGTCAAAGATGCCAGATCATTTGGAGTCGTTGAGTTTGATGATGAGAGAAAAGTGATTTCGATTGAGGAAAAACCTACACATCCAAAATCAAATTATGCAGTAGTAGGTCTTTACTTTTATGATAATCGAGTAGTTGAGATCGCCAAAAGCATCAAACCATCTAAGCGTGGAGAAATAGAAATCACTGCCATCAACAATATATATCTAAATAGCAATGACCTGAATGTTGTGTTATTGGGAAGAGGTATGGCATGGCTTGACACGGGGACACCGGAAGGGATGCTCAAAGCTGCAGAATACGTTGAAGCGGTTCAGTCCAGACAAGGTTTTTATATTTCCTGTCTTGAAGAAATTGCTTGGCGCAGAGGTTTTATCGATGATGATCAGCTCAGAAAATTGGGAGAAGATCTGAAGATGACGGAGTATGGAAAGTACATCCTATCCTTGTTGAAGAAGTACTAAAAAAGGGAGGTCGAAAAGATGCATACGATCCTTGTAACGGGTGGTGCTGGCTTTATTGGTAGCAATTTCATTAAGAAGATGCTCGAAAAGTATCCGGATTGTAGAATCATCAATGTGGATGCTTTGACATATGCCGGAAATTTGGAAAATTTAAAAGAGATCGAGAGCGACAAAAGGCATGTATTTATCAAAGCTGACATTCGTGACCGTCAAGTGATCGAGGCTGTTTTTGATCAATACGAAGTTGAGTATGTGGTGAACTTTG
>CALFEZ010000001.1 GCA_937957895.1 uncultured Erysipelotrichaceae bacterium | reverse complement strand
CGAGTCACAGGCTTAGGAAAGCTGAACATTTCCGAAGAAGCCATTGCATCTTTAGCACGAGGAGTCGTCTCTGAATGCTATGGTGTGGTTGGCATGGCTTCACAAAAAGTTGTCAAAGACGGTATCGCCGAACTTCTCAAAAAAGACAACTATTCCAAAGGGGTCGTTGTCCGTAAAACTGAAACAGGATACGAGTTGGACCTTTACATCATCATAAGTTTTGGTGTCAAAATATCTGAAGTGATTTTCGAAGTGCAAAAAAAGGTCAAATACATGCTCGAGAAAACACTTGAACAAGACTTTGAAAGAATCAATGTCTATGTCCAAGGCGTGAAGGTAATCGGGTAATGGAAAAATATTATAAGCTGACGGGAAGTCAATTTAAAAAGATCATCGAAAGTGGAGCCAATCATCTGACAAACCGCTATCAGGAAATCGATGCCCTCAACGTCTTTCCGGTACCAGATGGTGATACTGGTACAAACATGAACTTGACTTTCAGTGCCGGTGTGGCGGATGCGTTGACGGTACATAGTGAAAGAGTGTTTGAAATTGCCAAATCTCTTTCCAAAGGATTGTTGATGGGGGCCCGCGGAAACTCAGGGGTCATCCTTTCTCAAATTTTCCGTGGTTTTTATCAAGGTATCGATCACATGGATGAGATCGATGCACACAATATGGCAGATGCATTTGTCAAAGGTTCGCAAGTAGCATACAAGGCGGTCATGCGACCAGTCGAAGGAACGATTCTAACCGTCCTGCGCGAAGCGGCAGAACATAGCCACAAGTATGTCGAACAAAACCCAGAAATCAGCATCAATGAGTACATCGACTATTTTATCCAAGAAGCAGAAAAATCATTGCAAAACACCCCGAATCTTCTGCCCGTTTTAAAAGAGGTCGGTGTCGTTGATAGTGGCGGAGCCGGCTTTTTGGTGATCTTGGAAGGATTCAGATATGCTTTGCTGGGACAACCTGTCAAAGTGGTCATTGAAAAGAAAACACAAGTATCCGTACAAGCAGCCATTGAAAATGAAGAGTTTGGCTACTGTACCGAGTTTATCGTGCGTCTTGCTCCTGAGAAAATCGAATATTTCTCAGAGGATCAATTACGGAAATCACTTGCACGTCTTGGTGATTCGATCGTAGTTGTTCAAGATGAGGATCTGGTAAAAGTGCATGTGCATACATTGACACCAGGTGATGCATTGAACTTGGCTCAGCGTCATGGAGAATTCGTCAAGCTGAAGATCGAAAACATGCAAGAACAGCATGCCAACATCCTGGATCATGATACGATGACCCATGTTACTCCCGAACCCAAACCAGCAAAAAAATATGCGATCGTGGCAGTAGCTGCGGGTGAAGGCATTTCCAAAGCTTTCAAAGATTTGCGAGTGGATGAGATCATCAGCGGTGGTCAGACGATGAACCCTGCCACTGAAGACTTTGTCGGAGTGATCGAAAAACTAAATGCTGACCACATCTTTGTGTTGCCCAACAACTCAAATATCATTCTTGCGGCTCAGCAGGCAGAATCGATCCTAGATGATAAAGACATACATATTCTGATGACAAAGTCGATCCCACAAGGATTGTCGGCATGCATCATGTTCAATCCTGATGCCGATGTCGAAGAAAATTTACAGGAAATGAATGATGCCATCAAACGTGTGAAATCAGGTTCGATCACGTTTGCCATCAAAGACACAACCATCAACAATACTCCGATCAAAGCCAATGAGTTTATGGGCATCCATGAGAAGGAGATCGTGATTTCCACCAAAGACAAAGAAGTGGCGATCAAAGCATTGCTCGATCGTTTGATAACAGATGATGATGAAATCGTGACCATCGTTGCCGGTGAAGATGCAACACAAAGCGAGATCGACATGATCACGGCTTATATCGAAGATAACTTCGAAGTTGAGTCCGAAGTTATTTTAGGCCACCAACCGATTTACTCATTTCTTTTCGGAGTCGAATAAAGGGCATAGCCCTTTTTTTTAAAGTCATGACCCTCACATACAAACAAAAACAAATCCTCCAATTATATGATATCGATCGTTTGTGTGATTTCTTGAAAGTTTATCCACTCCGTTATGAGATCATTCAAGCAACCGACGAGTCATCGATGAACATCGATGATTTCATTGTGCTAGAAGGTTATATCACCTCATCGATCCGCTCAAGGTACTACACAAAAAACAAACGTGTGTCCAACTTCAAGTTTCAAACAGTCAATCAACTTTACCAGGTTACGATATTCAACAGGCCTTGGTTAAAGACCCCAGGT